>NZ_JAPCIY010000048.1:8256-33465 GCF_027707645.1 Aeromonas sp. QDB30
GTCGGACGCGGGGTGGAGCAGCTCGGTAGCTCGTCGGGCTCATAACCCGAAGGTCGTCGGTTCAAATCCGGCCCCCGCAACCAACTTCTGACTTATTTTCTTCTGCATTACCTCTCTTATCCCCTCCAGCATCTGTTGCTTGCACACAATAATGTGTGTTTTTCCGATCCCTCTCGCCATTTGTTCGGTATCATCCTGCTTTCTGTTCATGGATGAGGCCGCACCCTGTGATGACCCCTTTTAGCTATTTTTCTCCCCAAATCACGATGCAGAGCACCTCCCTCGCCGAGGTAATGGCAGGGCCGGCTGCCGTCAAACTCCTGCTCATTGCCGACTCAGCGCGCGATACCCTGCTGGCGACGCCTCCCTTTGCCGCCGTGGCAACCCAGATAGCCCTGGGTCAGAAGGCCCCCTATTCCCTTGACGACAGTCAGGGGCTGCAACGGGTGATCTTCATGGATGCCCGCCCGGCCCTGGATCATCGGCTCTACAAGCAGGTGCGCAGCTGGGTGGGCTCGCTGGCGGGCCTCAAGGCGACGCACCTGGCGCTCCATCTGGAGGGCTTTGACGATGAGCATCGCGCACAACTGGCAAGGGTGGTGCTCGCCTGCCTGCTCGCCGCCGATGTGACCCTGCCGACCCAGAAACGGAGTGAGGCGACAAGACCGGGTTATCAGCAGTTGCAACTTTCCCCCCCTTGCGAGCTGGACATGGCCCGCCTGAGCGCAGAAACCGAAGGCAACGGTCTGGCTCGCCACCTGGCAGTGCTGCCAGCGTCCGAGCTCAATGCCCGTCATTACCGGGCCTATGCCCGGGAGCTGGCGCAGCAGGAGGGGTGGCAGTGGCAGGAGTTTGATGAGACGACCCTGGCACAGAAGGGGGCTGGCGCCTTCCTGGCGGTGGCCCGTGGTTCGGCGGACGGTCAGGCCGCCATCGTCAGGCTCAGTTACTGTCCGGCCAACCCGGTGCGCCGCGTCGCGCTGGTGGGCAAGGGGATCTGCCACGACTCCGGTGGCTACAACCTGAAAGTCGGTGGCAGCATGTATGGCATGCACCTGGACATGGGGGGCAGCGCGGTGGCCCTTGGCACGCTGCTGGCCATCAGCCGGGCGAAACTCCCCGTTGAGGTGCACTGCTGGCTCGCCATCGCCGAGAACCACATCGGCCCGCAGGCCTTCCGGCCCGGTGAGGTGGTGACCGCGCTGAACGGCACCACCATCGAAGTGGTGGACACCGACGCCGAGGGGCGCATGGTGCTGGCGGATGCCCTGACCCTGGCGGCCGGGGACAAACCCGACTTGCTGATCGACTACGCCACCCTGACTGGCGCCTGCAAACGGGCGCTCGGCAGCCGTTACAGCGGCGCCTTCACCAACCGCCCCGAGTGGCTCACCACTCTGATAGCGCTGGGCCAGCAGAGCGGGGAGCGAGTCTGGCCCTTCCCCCTGGACGAGGATTACGATGACAACCTCGATAGCGAGTGGGCCGATCTGTTACAGTGCGCGCCGGGCGCCTCCCCGGATCACATCGATGCCGCCCGTTTTCTCACGCGCTTCGTGCCCGCCGAGCTTCCCTGGTTGCACCTCGACCTGAGTGGTTTTCGCAACAAGGGGGGCAATGGCGTGGTGGGCAGCGAGGTAACCGGCTTTGGTGTCAGGCTGACCCTGACCCTGCTCGACAGCCCTCTGGGGATGGGTGCGCCCGACGCATGACAACGTGGCCAAGCACAATCAATAAGGACAAGCGTGAAACAAGCAAGCTATGACTGGGTGCTGTTCGATCTGGACGAAACCCTGCTCGATTTTCCGGTCGCCAGGGCGCTGGAGCGGACCCTGCAGATCTACGGCGTGGCGCCGACTCCCCCCAAGATGGCGGAGTACCATGCCCTCAACCAGCGGCTCTGGCAGCAGTACAACTCAGGGGAGATTGACGCCACCCACCTGCAGCAGACCCGTTTTTCGCTCTTTGCCGAGCAGGTCAACGTGGCGCCCATGGCGATGAACGAGACCTTCCTGCAGCAGATCATCGCCCTGAGCGTGCCGCTGGAGGGGGTGGAGGAGACCCTGCAGGCCCTGAAGCGCAAGGTCAGAATGGGGATCATCACCAACGGCTTCAGCCTGCCCCAGCGCGGGCGCCTCGACAAACTGGGCTGGAACAGCTGGTTTGAGCCTCTCGTTATCTCTGACGAGGTGCAAGTGACCAAGCCGGCGGCGGCCATCTTCCAGCATGCCCTGGCGCAGATGGGTCAGCCGAGCCCGGCGCGGGTGTTGATGGTGGGGGACAATCCCAAGACCGACATCGCCGGTGCCGCCGCCCAGGGGCTTGCCACCTGCTGGTACAACCCGGGACGGGAAACAGGTCCGTGCGAGGCGACCCACGAGATCCACCACTTCGCCCATCTCTGCGCGATTGTGCTGGGAGAGTAGGTCCCCATGTCCGCAAGGATGTAAAAAAACAAGGCAGCCCATGGGCTGCCTTGTTTGCATCCGGCGTCTGCTAGCGGCCGAGGCGGGCGAGCAGCCAGGCCTCCAGCAAGGCCACTCCGGGGGCCAGCACGGCTTCGTCGAAGTCGAACTCCGGATGATGGTGGGGGGCCGCGAGGTTGGCTCCCAGGATGAGATAGGCGGCCTCGCCGCCGTGCTGCTGTACCCGCTCGATGAGGAAACCGGCATCCTCGCTGGCCCCGAAGCGGCGGGTGTGGATGGTATCAAGGGAGATCCCCTGTGCGAGAGGCACGATTTCCTCGATGAGGGCTGGGCTGTTCTCGATGCCGATCGCTTCCCCCTGTTTGCGAATGTGGTAGGTCGCGCCCTGCATCAGGGCCGCCCCCTCCACAATCTGCTGCACCTGATTGAACATGTAGTCGTTGAGGGCCGGCGTCGCGCCACGGGTCTCCCCCATCAGGCGGGCATGGCCCGGGATGACGTTGCGTCCACTGCCGCCGTTGAGCTGCCCCACGTTGATGCGGGTCATGCCGTCCCGATGGCGGGGAATGCCGAGCATGGCGGTGGTGGCCATGCAGGCCGCCGCCAGGGCATTGTGGCCCGCGTTGGGCTCGAGCCCCGCATGGGCGGCTTGCCCCATGAACTCCACGTCGAATTTGGTTGAACAGAGAAACTCGGTGGGGTTGACCACCAGCTCACCACTGCTCGCGTGAATGCCGATGTGCAGTGCCAGCAGGGCGTCCACGTCGTCGAGCTGCCCCCCTGCCGCCAGCGCCTTGCCGCCTCGGCAGCCCTCTTCAGCCGGCTGGAAGAGGAGCTTGATGCGGCCAGTGAGGCGATCGGCGAGGGCCGCGATCCGCTCGGCCAGCACCAGCCCGATGGCGGTGTGGCCATCGTGGGCACAGGCGTGCATCCAGCCCGGGTTGGCGGAGTGCCAGCCTCCCTGGCCGGGCAGGTGTGACGCCTCCTGGCTCTCTTCGACCTCCACCGCATCGATATCGAAGCGAAACGCCAGGGTGGGGCCGGGCCGCCCGCTCTCCCAGAGTCCCATCACGCCGGTGAGTGCGTCGATCCGCGTCAGCCACTCCGGATGCGCCCCCTGGTGCAGGGCACGGGCCTTCTGGGCCTCGACGTCTATTTCCCGTCCCATGATGAGGGTGCTGGCGAGCAGTTGATCCCCCAGCATGATGGAGAAACCGAGTTCACTGAGGTGTTGGGCGATGAGGGTGGTGGTGCGAAATTCACACCAGGCGGCTTCGGGGTGACGATGAAGGTCGCGGCGCCAGTGGCGCAAGGCATCCTGAGTCATGGTGGTTCCTGCGTGGCAAATCCAGCGGCCATTGTGACGGGCAGGGGGGCAAGAGTAAATCCCGCAGGGGGAGATGCGACAAGGGGAGCCCGGGCTCCCCTTGAAAGATGGCATGGATGTCGACGAGGTCGTTTTGTGTGCGCAGATCGCACTCAATGATGGCTTGGCATCATCCTTTGCCAGAGCACGTCAAAAACCCATGTTGCAGTCTGTTTTTTGAACCGCCCTTCTGGTGCAGAGGTGGCAGATGGCTGATTGACCGACTTAGAGCTGTGCCAGCGACGGCATGGAGACGGCAACCAGAGTGAAAAACACGGTGAAAACGGCGGTAACTACGAACTCTTTCATGATTTTATCTCCCTTGGTTGGCTCATGATGGAACCAAGATACCACAACAGAACGATAAAACAACGAAAAATGTAATTATGAGGCAAAAATGGTTTGGTGGTGAAATATGGCCGCATTTTCCCAAGTTTAAGGGCGTTTTTTGTCCTGGGAAGGGTTTCATAGTGATATCAGTGAAAGCGGATACATATAAAGTCTTTAAATACATTGAGTTATGTTGTTCTTGTGGCTTTCTTCTTGGTGGCTCCAATTGGGTTTTTTGTGGTGATCTCCATTTTTCATCAGCAAAATGGCCTGCGGGATGCGCCGATTGATGTCGTCCTAGGGAGGTTGGTGGTTGTCAGCCAGGTTTTGTCATCCCATGTCATGTTTTCTCACAACTTGTTTCCCAACCCCAGTCTGCAAGGCTGTTGCCAGCCAGGGTTATCCGATGAAGGCTCAATTTTCTGCTCATCCCAAACAGGATGGGAGCAAAAAGAGTACGAAAAAACGACAAAACGGCCGCCAAAGGAGCATGGAAGGAAAGGGGGAAGGCGGGAAAATGGAGGTTCGATCTTCATGGGGCCTTGGGTGGTCGGAAGCCCCGTTTTTCGCTGTTTTCTTGGGGGGACGAGCCACTGGGCCCGCGCGCAGGGGAAGCGGGAGAGATCGTCGGCCCACCCGGGTGGCTATATGGCGCCAGTGTGATGGGATGAAGGGCAGGGGAGGCCTGGCGCAGGGCCGTGGCACTGCGGCACCAAGGCCTTTATCCAGACCCGTCGCGAACAAGGTGAGCAAGCAGAAAAGCGGGGGAAAGAAGTAAAGGAGAAGGTCGTGGGGTCAGAGGCTCAGGGCCGCCGGGCAAGGGGTAAGACATGGCGACAGTGGCCAGTGGATAGTCGGGCCCCCGCAGGGGGAGGAGGGGGTGAGGAGCCCGCATAAAAAAACCCTCCAGAGGAGGGTTTTTTGTCAGACCACAGCCCTTAGAACAGGGTGGTGGAGAGATCGTACAGCTCCTGGTTGAACGGGCGCTTCAGGTTCTCGATGCAGTCGATGATGTCGTGGTGCACCATCTCGTTGCCCTGAATGCCGACGCAGCGGCCACCCTGGCCCGCCAGCAGTTGCTCGACGGCGAAGGCACCCATGCGGCTGGACATGATACGGTCACGGGCAGTGGGAGAACCGCCACGCTGGATGTGACCCAGGATGGTGGCGCGGGTTTCGCGGCCGGTCATGGCCTCGATGTCTTTTGCCAGGGCGTTGACGTCGGTGACGTGCTCGCAGATGGTGATGATGGCGTGCTTCTTGCCCTTGGCTTCCCCTTCCTTGATCTGTTGCAGCAGCTTCTCCTTGTCGAAGGCCACTTCCGGCACGATCACGTACTCGGCACCACCGGCAACAGCGGCAGACATGGCCAGATCGCCGCAGTGGCGGCCCATGATCTCGACCACGGAGATGCGGTGGTGGGAGCTGCAGGTGTCGCGCAGGCGGTCGATGGCGTCCACGACCACGTTCAGAGCGGTGTCAAAGCCGATGGTGAAGTCGGTACCGGCGATATCGTTGTCGATGGTGCCCGGCAGGCCGATGCAGGGGAAGCCCTCTTCGGTCAGCTTCTTGGCACCCATGTAGGAGCCGTCACCGCCGATGACCACTAGGGCGTCGATGCCGTGTTTCTTCAGGTTTTCGACCGCTTCGGCACGGACTTTCGGATCCTTGAAGGCGGGGAAACGGGCGGAGCCCAGGAAAGTACCGCCACGGTTCACGACGTCGGAGACGCTGTGACGCTCGAGCTTGACGATACGGTCCTGGTGCAGACCGAGGTAGCCATCATAGATGCCGTAAACTTCCAGGCCATGATGCAGACCGGCGCGCACCACGGCGCGGATGGCTGCGTTCATACCCGGTGCGTCACCACCACTGGTCAAAACACCAATACGTTTGATTTGTTTGGTCATGAGTGCCTCTGGATCTGAGTTGTCGAAAATCAAGATTCTGAAAAATACGGCTGGCCGCTTTTACTATATCGGCTTTCCTATGGCGAGAGGGTCCATAGGAAAGCGATATGCAAAGAGGGGCGGGGCCCCTCTTTGCTTGGCGCTTACTTGGCGGCGCCAGCGATGATCTGGGAGAAGTCGTCCACTTTCAGGGACGCGCCACCCACCAAGCCACCGTCGATGTCCGGCTGGCCGAACAGGTCGGCAGCGGTGGCGCCAGTCACGGAGCCGCCGTACAGGATCTGTACCTTGGCAGCCACGGCTGCATCAAAACCGGCCAGGTATTGACGGATGTGAGCATGCACGGATTGTGCGATCTCCGGGGTGGCGGTCTTGCCGGTGCCGATGGCCCATACCGGCTCGTAAGCGATGACGGCGTTCTCGAAGGAGGCGATGCCGCAGCGATCGATCACGGCCTTGAGCTGGGTCTCGACCACCTGGTTGGTGGTACCGGCTTCGAACTGGGCCAGGGTTTCACCGATGCACAGCACGGGGATCAGGCCGCCCTTCTGGATGGCTTCGTACTTGGCAGCCACCACGTCGTCGGTCTCTGCGTGCAGGGTACGACGCTCGCTGTGGCCGACCAGGGAGTAGGTGCAGCCGAAGGCTTTGAGCATGGAGGGGGCGTTTTCGCCGGTGAAGGCGCCGGACTCGTGAACGTCGGCGTTCTGGGCACCGTAGGCGATCTTGCTGCCAGCGGTCAGCTGTTCAACCAGACCCAAAAAGATAACCGGCGGGCAGACGGCCACTTGCACGGAAGGATGAGCGGCAGCGGCCGGGGTCAGTCCTTTGATCAGGGCTTCTACAGAAGCCTTGGTGCCGTTCAGTTTCCAGTTACCCATTACCAGGTGCTGTCTCATCTTCTATATCTCCTAGGCATTTGATTGCGCAACATTATATGAATTGAACCGAGCCCAAGATAGCTGACCCGGCGGCAAATGACGTAATTTTTTTTCGCTTTCCTGATCCAAATCAGGAATGCAAGGCGCGATTGCTCACTCGGTGACCTGCCCACGCAAACGGGCCCACCATACCCCAATCCACTCGTGAATGGCAGCCTCGGAATACATCAGATAACGCCCCTTGGGGAGGTAGCTGTAGAGGGGTTGTGGCTCCTGACTCTGCTTGGCGGTGTAATCGGTGGGAGCCGGCACCGCATCGAGTCCCTGACTGCGATAGAGGGCCATGGCCCGGGGCAGGTGGGTGGCCGAACTCACCAGCGCCACCCGCTTGCCGTTGAGGTGGGCGGCGATGCTGACCGCCTCGTCATGGGTGTCTTTGTTGTTTTCAAACAACGTCATGCGCGCACGCGGGATGCCAAGGCTTGCCGCCATGCGGGCGTTGACCTCGGCGTTCGACAGGGGATCCCCGGCCACGGCACCGGAGAAGACCAGCTCGGCCTCTGGATAGGCCAGGGCCAGGCGAACCCCTTCCAGGGTGCGCGCCAGGGAGATGTTGTTTTGCCAGGCGCGCTCTGGGATGGCCGGATCGCTCACATGACCGTTGCCCAGCACGACGATGGCCTGGATGTCAGGATGCTGGCTCACCTCGAAGGGGGGATAGGTCTGCTCCAGGCTGCGGGCCAGCTCGTAGCTCACCGGCCGCGTCCCCATCAGGGCAATGATCACCAAGGAGAGGGTCGCCAGCAGTCTGCCGCTTTTTTGAAAGCGGGTGAACCAGAGCAGCACGAGCGCCAGCACTAACAAGGAGAGAGAAAAGGGGAGCGGCATCAGCAGATGGCCCAGCCATTTCTTGATGACAAAGAAGTTGAGCTCGAACACGACAGACACGTCCTTGAGTTTTCAGCAAATTCGGGATGTGACAGAATACCCCTCTTTTTTCCTGTGGCCCAATCCTGTGTGGTTCCTCCTGCGGCCCTCATGGCGGGGCGGTCGAAGATGAGTGTGTCTTGAAGCAAGATCAGAGTTTTGACGGGCGCGCGGACAAGTTCGCTCGCAACATTTACGACTCCACCAAGGGGCGCATTCGCACCACCATTGTCTGGAGTGACATCGAAGCCTGCCTGGCGCGCCTGGGCAACCGGCCGCTGCGCATCCTGGATGCCGGCGGCGGCTTTGGCTACTTCGCCCAGAAACTGGCGGCCATGGGCCATCAGGTGGAGCTGTGCGATTTGTCGGCAGAAATGCTGGATCTGGCCCGGGAGCAGATCGCCCAGAAGGGCTTGGAAGACAGAATTCGTCTCATCCATTGCCCCATTCAGGATCTCAAGCACCAGGTGACCGGCACCTTCGATCTGGTGCTCTGTCACGCGGTACTGGAGTGGCTCGCCGAGCCGCGCCAGACCTTGCTGGGTCTGTTCCCTTTCGTCAAGGCAGGGGGCATACTGTCGCTGCTTTTTTACAATCGTCACGGCCTCCTGTTCCAGAGCCTGGTGGTGGGTAATTTCGACTATGTGCGCCTGGGCCTTCGCAAGAAACGCCAGACAGCCCTGACACCCACCAATCCCCAGTTGCCGGAGCAGGTCTATGACTGGATAGGCCGGGGGGGATTGCGGATCATCGGCAAGACCGGGGTGCGTGTCATCCACGACTACATGCGCCACAAGCAGGATCAGGTCGAGAAGTTCGAGGACCTGCTGGCCATGGAGCAACAATATTGCCGCCAGGAGCCCTTTGTTTCCCTGGGGCGCTACATCCATGTGATGGCCCAGAAACCGGCCGGTTGAGCCCCACCGGCGTGAATACGATGCGGGATCCAGCCGCCGGGGCGCCACCGACCCCGGCCTATATCACCACGGCAGGCAAAGACCTGCCGACTATAACAACGAGATGATAACGTCATGATGAGTACATCCCGTACCCTGCCAGAGACGGTGGGATGGGTCAGACAGGAGGGGTTGGCGCTGAACCTCCCCACCGACAGGCTGGCCTTTCTGATAGCGATCAAGACGCTCTCCGAGGACGAGTCTGATCTCTCGGAGGCCGCGCTGCACGATGCCTTTGGCTATGTCAGCAGTGCCTTCGGCCAGATGGACGAGACCCTCACCGGTCGCGCCAACAACGCCATCAACGATCTCATTCGCCAGCAACTGCTGTCGCGTTTCACCACCGACATGGTGGCGGGGGAGAGCCTCTACCGCCTGTCGCGCCTTGGCATGAGCATCGTCGATTTCTTCATGGATCAGCGCCAGGTGGACTCCATCAAGCTCTCCATCCTGCTCGAGCACCTGGCGGCCGAGCTCGACACCGCCCGCAAGGCGGCGCTCGAGACCAACACCCGGGAGCAGTGGGACGCCGAGGTGCTGCCGCGCCTCTCCTTCTCCCTGGAAGAGACGCTCGGGCGCATCGATCTCACCCAGCGCGCCATGGACGAGCAGCAAAACCAGGTCAAGAGCGAGATAGCGGCCCTGCTGACCCAGAACTGGGTCGATGCCATCCACAGCTGCGAGAAGCTCCTGCACGAGACCGGCCAGACCCTGCGCGAGTTGCAGGACACCCTGGACGCCGCCGGCCACCGCCTGCAGGCGGGGCTGCTCAACATTCAGGAAGCGGCCCAGGGGCGTGAGGATCTGTTCCACGTCGAGGAGCTGACCCACGCCCTGCAGGGGCGTCTGGATGTCATCACCGCCTGGGGCCAGCAGTGCATCGAGCTCTGGTCCCGTTATGACAGGCACGTTCACAAGTTCATCCGCAACGCCATCGACATGGACAAGAACCGCGCCTTCAGCCAGCGGCTGCGGGAATCCATCCGCAACTTCGAGCAGCACAGCTGGTTGTTGCGGGTGGCCGAAGAGCCCCGTTTGCTGGAGCTGCGGGATGAAACCATCGCCATCCACGACGAGGAGGTGACCGGCGAGGTGCCCCTCGAGATGGAGTACGTGGAGATGGTGGACATCAACCAGGAGCTGGCGGAGCGCATCGAGCGCTACCTGGCCCGCTACCCGGAGCAGGGAGATCGGCTGGATCTTGCCGACGTGCTGCGGGAATACCTGCTGGACTACCCGGCCCATGCCCACTTCGACGTGGCGCGCCTCCTGATCGATCAGGCCGTGCGTCTCGGCCATGCCAGCGGTGAGCGCGAGCACCACCGCCAACCCGCATGGAAACCCATCAACCAAGCTGGATCCAAGGTTCAGGCCTATGTCATCGATCAATACTGAATTCCCCTTGCCCCTGCGTCTCGCAGAGGCCATCGCCAACCCCTTGTTTCCGCGCATCGACACCGCCCTGCGCTCCGGTCGCCACATCAGTGCCGACGAATTCGAGCAGCACTCGGCCCTGGTGGAGTACCACCAGGAGCTGGAGATCTTCTACGGCCGCTATCAGGTGGAACTCATCAAGGCGCCGGAAGGCTTCTTCTACCTGCGTCCGCGCCCGAGCGCCGACATCGGAACAACAGTGCTATCCGAGCTCGATATGCTGGTGGGCAAGGTGCTCTGCTACCTGTTCCTGAGCCCGGACAGGCTCGCCTCTGAAGGGGTGTTCGCCATGGGCGAGCTGCAAGAAGAGGTGCTGAGTCTGGCGGACGAGAAGCAACTGCTGCGCATGGTCAACAGCCGCTCCGGCGGCACGGATCTGGACAAGAAGAAGCTCCTCGAGAAGATCCGCACCTCCATGCGTCGCCTCAAGCGCCTCGGGATGATCACCCCCCTTGGCAACAGCGACAAATTCCGGGTCAACGAATCCGTGTTCCGCTTCGCCGCCGATGTGCGCTCCGACGAGGATCCCCGCGCGGTGCAACTGCGGATGATCCAGGAAGGGGAAGCCATCTTCCATGACGACGAGATGCCGAGCAGCGATTCCCTGTTCGAGGATATCGAAGAGGATCTGGACGAAGAGCAGCTGGAGCTGGAGGTGGAAGATGATCTGCAACGTTAATGTGCCGGCACTGATGGTGTCTGCCGGTTTGATGGAGAGTGTGGCGTGAGAGGCAAATTCAAATCCCTGACCATGGTCAACTGGAACGGCTTCTTCGCCCGCACCTTCGATCTCGACCAGCTGGTCACGACCCTGTCCGGCGGCAACGGCGCGGGCAAGTCCACCACCATGGCGGCCTTTATCGCGGCCCTCATTCCCGACCAGTCACTGCTCCACTTCCGTAACACCACGGAGGCGGGCTCCTCCAGCGCGTCCCGCGACAAGGGGCTCTACGGCAAGCTGCAGCGCGGCCACTGCTATTCGCTGCTGGAAGTGATGAACAGCCGCGAGCAGCGGATCTGGGTCGGCGTCCACCTCGAACAGGTGGCCAACCGTGACAACAAGGTCAACATCACCCCGTTCGCCCTGGTGGATGTGCCCGAGCACCTGGCGCCCACGGATCTGCTGCTGGAGAAGCTCGACGACGGCAAGGGCCGGGTACGTGCCTTCGCCGATCTGAAGGGGGCGGCAGCGGAGCTTGGCGCCATCAAGGTCGCCAAGTTCAATACGGTGACCGATTATCACAACTTCATGTTCGAGTTCGGCATCACCCCGAAGAAACTGCGGGATCAGAAGGATCGCGGCAAGTTCTACCGCCTGATCGAAGCCTCCCTCTACGGCGGTATTTCGTCTTCCATCAGCCGCTCCTTGCGTGAATACCTGCTGCCGGAGAACTCCGGAGTACGCAAGGCGTTCCAGGACATGGAGGCGGCCATCTACGAGAACCGCCGCACCCTGGAAGCCATCAAGGAGACCCAAGGTCAGCGGGATCTCTTCAAGAATCTCATCACCGAGACCACCCACTATGTGGCCGCGGAGTATGTGCGGGGCGCTGCGGAGAAGAGCCGTCTCTCCGAGCTGGCCCTCAAGGCACGCTCTGAGCTCGCCGGCAAACGCCGTCTGCTGGCCGAGGAGAAACAGCGCGCCATCTATCTGGCGGACGAGGTGGATCAGCTCACCAACCGCGAGAAGCTCCTGACCGACGAGCTGGAGTCCGCCGCCGAGCACCTGGCCAAGGTGATGGCGGCCGTGGCGCTGCAAAAGAAGATTGCCCTCTATCGTGCCGATCTGGCGGAGCTCAACGACAAGCTCGAGCAGCAGCAGGCGGTGGTGGAAGAGATCCACGGCCAGTTGCTGGAAGTGGAGGAGCGCAAGGAGCTGGCCCAGGCAGAGGTGGACAGCCTCAAGACCCAGCTGGCCGACTACCAGCAGGCGCTCGATATCCAGCAGACCCGCGCCATCCAGTACCGTCAGGCGGTGCAGGCCCTCGATACTGCCCGCGAGCAGTGCGAACTGCCGGGGCTCGAGCCTGCGCAGGCGAGCGACACCCTGCATCAGTTCCGCGCAGCCGAGCAGAGCCTCACCAGCCGGGTGCTGGGGGCCGAGCAGCAGTTGGCGCTGGCCAAGGCAGCGGTGGCCGAACACGAAGCGGCGCTGGCGCTGCTGCTCAGCATCGCCCCCGAGACAGTGCGCGAGGCCGCCTGGCCTACCGCGCAGGGGCTGCTCAAGCGGCACATCGAAGACAAGGCCCGCATTGCCCAGGGGCAGGGTCTGCGCGCCGCCCTGGCTCGCCTCGAGAAAGAGAGCGAAAGCCAGAAGACGCTCTTGCGGCTGCGAGACGAGCTGGCCCAGGCGTCTGGTCAGCACATTGCCAGCCAGGACGAGCTGGAGATCTTCCTCGAAGCCCAGCGCACCCGCCAGGAGGAGCTCTCCGAGCAGCAGGCAGAGGCCAATCAGCGCCGCGCCAGCCTCGAGCATCAGGGCACTCAGCTGGGTCGCGATATCGCGGAACTGACCAAGCTGGCCCCGCGCTGGCTCAAATCCTTTGAAAAACTCGAGCAACTGCGCGAGCAGAGTGGCTTGGCCTTGGCCACCGCCGAAGAACTCTCTTCCGGCATGCAGAGCGTGCTCGACAAGGAGCGGGAGTTCGAGCAGGAGAGCAACCGCATTCAGGGCCAGAAACAGGCGCTGGAGCTGCAAATTCGCAACCTGCAGCTGGGTGCCGGCGAGGCGGATCCCCGTCTTGCCCGCATCGCCGAGCAGGTGGGGGGCGTGCTGCTCTCGGACGTCTATGACGACATCTCCATCGATGATGCCCCTTACTACTCCGCACTCTACGGCCCGGCTCGCAGCGCCCTGGTGGTGCTCGACCTCGAAGGCGCCATCGAGCGGCTGAAAAAGCTGGAAGATTGCCCGGAAGATATCTACCTCATCCAGGGCAACCCCGACTCCTTTGATGAGGATCTGGTGGAAGCGGATGAGCTGGGGGACGCCGTGCTGGTGCGCACCAGCAAGCGTCAGGTGCGCTTCTCCCGCTACCCCGAGCTGCCGCTGTTTGGCCGCGCCGCCCGGGAAAAACGGATCGAGCAGCTCGATCTTGAGCGGGAAAACCTCATCGAGGGCTACGCCAAGGCCGCCTTCGAGCAGCAGAAGTACCACCGTCTCTACGGCCACTTCCGCGACTTTATCGGCCAGCATCTGGATATCGCCTTCCGCCCGGACCCCGAAGCCGAGGTGCAGGCCAAGCAGCACGAGCAGCGCAAGCTGCAAGAAACCATCGCCGAGTGCGACAAGCAGCTGAGTGATGCCAAAGCCGCCGCCGCCCAGCTGACCCGCCATATCCAGCTGGTGCAGGGGATGCTGCCCTTTGCCCACCTGTTTGCCGAGGCAGACCTGGCGGCCCGCCTCGAGGCGGCTCACGCCGACGTGGAGGCCCTTAAAACAGCCGAAGCCTTTATCGCCAAACACGGCAAGGCGCTGGAAAAACTCGAGACCCAGGTGCAGGTGCTGCGCCAGGATCCCCAGGATCTGGCGGCCCTGCAGGCGGCCTTTGACGAGGTGAGCGACCTGCTGGCCGAGCAGAAGCGCCGTTGCTACGCCCTCGATCAGCTGGTGGCCCGTTTGCCGCACTTTGCCTATCAGGATGCACAAGATCTGCTGGGCAAGGCGTCCGAGATGAGCGAGCGACTCAAAGAGAAACTCAAGGCGGCAGAGCTTGCCGCCCGCACCGCCGGTGAGCAGCACAAGCAGATCACCCAGCGCCACACCGAGGCGCTGCAACTGCGCACGGCGCTCGATTCCAGCGCCTCGGCCAAGGGGCAGACCCTGGCGGAGTTCGAGCAGGAGCTGGCGGCCATGGGGCTGACCCTGTCGGATGACATGGAAGAGAAGGCCCGTGCCCACAAGAAAGAGATTGAAGAGCTGCTCATCCGCACCCGGACCCGCCGCACCAGCGCCGAGGCCCAGTTGCAGGTGTGCAAGCGCGAAATCGAATCCCTTGGCGGTCGTCTCAAGCTCGAAGGCAAGGATTACTACAGCGCCCGCAAATCCCTGGTGGGTCACAAGGCGAGCTGGTCGCGGGTGGTGCGTCTGGCACGGGAGACCGACGTCGAGAAGCGTCTGAACAAGCGCGAGCTGGCTTATCTTGACAGCGACGAGCTGCGCTCCATGTCGGACAAAGCCCTCGGCGCCCTGCGGGTGGCGGTGGCCCACGACGAGGCCCTGCGCGATGCGCTGCGTCTGTCGGAAGGCAACCGCAGCACCGAGCAGAAGGTCGCCTTCTACGTGCAGGTCTACCGTTACCTGAAAGATCGCATCCGCAACGACATCATCCGCTCGGACGATCCGGTGGAAGCCATCGAGGAGATGGAGATCGAGCTGGCGCGCCTCGCCGATGAGCTCAAGCAGCGGGAAACCCATCTGTCCCTCTCCTCCCACGAGGTGGCGGCCAAGATCACCAACATCATCCGCCGGGAGCAGAACCGCATCCGGGTATTGAACCAGGGCCTGCAGAACATCGCCTTCGGTCTGGTGCGCGGGGTGCGTCTCAACGTCAATATCCGCGAGGCCCACACTCGCCTCCTGACCGCACTCGCCGATCAGAGCGCCATGCACAACGATCTCTTCGCCGACAAGGAGCTCAGCTTCTCCGAGGCCATGGCCAAGCTGTTCCAGCGCCTCAACCCGCAAGTGGAGCAGGGGGAGCGCAACTACCAGGTGATGGGGGACGTGCTGCTCGATTATCGCAACTACCTGGAGCTGGAGATCGAGGTACAGCGTGGCGCCGATGGCTGGCTGCGGGCCGAGAGCGGCGCGCTCTCCACCGGCGAGGCGATCGGCACCGGTCAGGCCATCCTCTTGATGGTGCTGATCAGCTGGGAGGAGGAGTCCCGCCGTCTGCGCGGCAAGGACATCGCCCCCTGCCGGTTGCTGTTCCTTGACGAAGCGGCGCGCCTGGATGGCAAGTCCATCGCCACCCTGTTCGAGCTGTGCGAGCGCCAGGACATGCAGCTCCTCATCGCGGCGCCGGAGAACATCAGCCCCGAGAAGGGCACCACCTACAAGCTCATCCGCAAGGTGCAGGGCAAGCACGAACACGTGCACGTGGTGGGTCTGCGGGGCTTCGGTTTCGCCGATGACAAGCTGATCGCCTGAGCTCTTCCCCTGACAGGGGCTGACGGGTGAACACACAAACGGGAGGCCTGGGCCTCCCGTTTTCCATGGGAAATATGAGAGAGTAGGCCCCTGTTTGCGGGATCAAGGTCGGCGATGGCCGCCTGATCGCCGGGCCGGTGTGGCACCGCATAAAGAATCGAGGAAGTGGATATGAGGACCATGGTGCAAAAGGGGCTGCTGTTACCCCTCGGCCTGCTGCTGGCGGCCTGTAGCAGCCAGCCGGAGGTCGGGGAGGGCAGGACGGATAGCAGCTGGCGCGGTTATACCCAGACTGGGCTGGCCTCTTACTATGCCGATCGCTATCACAACAAGAAGACGGCGAGCGGCGAGCGATACAACAGTGGCGCGAACACCGCCGCCCACATGACGCTGCCCTTCGGCGCCATGGTGAGGGTGACCAACCTCGCCAACAGCAAGAGCGTGGTGGTGCGGGTCAACGACAGGGGCAACTTCGCCAGGGGGAGGGTGATTGATCTCTCAAGAGCCGCCTTCAGCACCATAGGCAACACCCGATCCGGTCTGATCAAGGTCAAGCTGGAGGTGCTGTAGGCATTGCAACGACCCATGGCGTCGCCGCAATAAAGCCGGCGTCAGGCCGCATCTATCGCCTTTTCGCATTGACAGGCGCCGAGGCCGGGCCATAACTGTGGGGGAGCGATGGCCGGATCCCTGACCCGGCTCGTCGCTCACCCTTGCCAGAGCGTAGAGACGGAGAGATCGAGATGGCTGACCACGGACCCGTTCACCTGACCCAGATCCCGCTACAGGGGGCCAAGTCCCTCTATCCAGAGCCTTTAGCCTCCCTGGTGAGGCACCGCACCAGGCGCAGACTGGGAGATCACTTCGGTCTCACCAATTTTGGCATCAACTTCACGACCCTGGCGCCGGGGGCCATCTCGGCGCTCAAGCACCACCACTCCCGCCAGGACGAATTCGTCTACATCCTCTCGGGTCACCCGACCCTGGTCTATGGCGACGAGGAGTTCGCCATGTCGCCGGGGGAGTGCATCGGCTTCAAGGCCGGCAGCGGTCTGGCGCACCAGCTGTTGAACAGAACCGCCGTGGAGGTGACCTATCTCGAGGTGGGTGACCGGCTGCCCGGCGATACGGTCGACTACCCCGACGACGATCTGGCCCTGGTGCGAGGGGAGGACGGCGCCTGGTCTGCCCGGCACAAGGATGGCTCCCCTTACTAGGATGAGCTCACTCATGCCAGCCCAGAGGCTGACAGTTGTTACCGGAGGTGCGATGAAGAGAACGCTGATCCTGGTGCGCCATGGCAAGTCGAGCTGGGAGGAGGCCAGTCTGGCGGATCGGGAGCGTCCCCTGGCCGCCCGAGGGCTGCGCGATGCCCCCAGGATGGGCAGACGGCTGGCACGGAACAAGGTATTGCCGGATCTGATCCTGTCGAGCCCGGCGTGCCGGGCCCGAACGACGGCGATGCTGATGGCCGCCGAGCTCGATGGCAAGAGGGATATCGTCATCGATGAGCGACTCTATGGCGGCGATGTCAGGACCCTGCTGGGGGTGGTCACCGGACTCGGCGATGAGCTGGGCTGCGTGATGCTGGTCAGCCATAACCCCGAGCTGTCGGAGCTGGCGCATCTCTTGTCCCGGGCGATCCGCGAAATGCCGACCTGCGCAATCGTCCGCTTGACCTTCGACGCGGCCTCGTGGGCTGCCATCCCTGCGCTGATCCCGGCAGCGGTGCATGTTGACTCGCCGAAGCGCAGACGGGGCGAGGCTCCCTCTGCCGATTCAGCCTGAACATCTGCCCCTCACGAGTCATTGCCGCTGACCTTGGCGCTCAATATATTGACCAGCCGGGGGGACGCTCACCGCCCCACGCACTTCTTTCTCCCAGGCTGCAAGGATGGATATTCGATGAGACTCAATGCTTTGATTACAGGGTTGGTGATCGCCATGAACCCGGTGATCGGCGAGGCGGCCGATTGGCGCTACGGACTAGGTATCCATGATCTGAACGTACCGGACGTGGATTCCCACACTTATGGGTTCAACGCCCGGGTGGCGGTGGATGAGCGCATCCAGCGCGACCTGCATCTGTTTGGCTCGTTCGATCTCTTCGTAGACCATGATCAGGATCATCTGGACCCGGATCACGTGCCCATCTGGTGGCAGCTGAATGGCGGTGCAGAGGGCAACGTCTGGCGTGACGAGCGGCTGCGGATCGGCTGGAGCAGCGAATTCGACACCAGGATGAACACGGCCAGCTCGGTAGAGCGGCAGATGACCGCCCTGGCCGCCCTGGTCGCAGGCTATGACGGCGACCTGTTCCACTATTCGCTGGAGGCGGGCCCTGGCTGGTTCTTCCTGGAAATAGACGACGATGCCCCCAGGGTGCGAGGTTACGATCGGGAGGGTTTGCGCAACAGCACCCTGGCCTATGCGCTCACCAACAAGGTCGAGTTCAAGCTGGGGGATGAGTGGGCCCTCCGTGGTCTGGCCCGGCGCTGGTGGGACGGTCACCAGACGCTAGAGAGCCAATATGGCGGCGAGCTGCGGGGGGATGTCGACCACTGGTTCGGGCTGGATCCGGCCAAGCATACCCAGCTGGTGCTTGGCGCCGATTTTTACCACTACAACCTGGCGTTTTATAACGAGCCCAATCTGCCCTCTGTCCTGGGCTGGGATAACGACGTGCTGGTCAGGCTGTCGCTCGACACCCGCTGGTAGGCGTTGGCAGTGGCGTGGTGGGTGACCCGCTTTCAAATCCACTTTCACATTGTCTGAAAATACACAGGAGGTGACAGGGTGGGACTGTTCGAGCGAGCCGATATCCGGGCCTTGAGTGAACGGTGGTTGGCGCTGGAGGACGGGCAGGGGATCCAGCTTGGTAGCGCCGCGAGCCGGGAGCTGGACGAGATGCTGAGGAGCGTGGGTGGCATACAACCGATGGGACGGGGTGCGCGGCGCCAGCTCACCGAACGAGGACGAGCGTTTTTGACTGCCAGGCTGGCACAAGCGGCAGGAGAAGCGCCCTGGTCGGGGGAGGCTGCGTTGGCGGCGCTCGGCTGTCAGCTCCCCGCACAGCTCAATGGTGCCACCTTGGGCGGCCTCTGGCTGCGTGACTGCAAGGCTTCGCTATCCCCCGCCCAGCTGGCGCGCGTCGCGGCGCTGGGTTGCCAGGTGCTGACTGACGAGGTGATCCGGCTGCGAACCCAGGGCTCGCTGAGCCTGATCGATAGCGCGGGCAGTGCACACGACATGACGGCCGTGATCGCACTGCTCGGGGAGCTCGCCTTGCCGGAGCGAGCCTTGGCCGGGTTGCGAGGCATCGAGTGGCAGGGACGGCAGATAGTGACGGTGGAGAACAAGGGGGCCTTCGTGGATTACCCGTTGCAGCCAGGGGAGCTGCTGCTCTATGTCCCGGGCCGCAACACCGTGCTGGCGAAGCGGGTGATGCCCCTGCTGCCGACCACCATTCCCTGGGCGCACTTTGGCGATCTGGATCAACGCGGGCTGGATATCGCCGCCGAACTGGCCCATGCCATCGGCCATCCTTTGGCACTCTGGTTGCCCGTTAATCTGGCCGCCTATCTCCCTCACTATGCCCGTCCTCTGGGCTTACCGTCGGCAGGGTCGCAGAGCAAGATCCCCTGGCAACGGGACGGAAGGCCATCCGGCTCGGTGCTGGCAGAGGTGCTCGATGAGCTGGCCCGGAACAGATGCTGGCTGGAGCAAGAAGTGCTGATCACCGCCAGAGAGTGGCAGTCGTGGCCATTGGGTTGAGGTTTGAGCCTGGTGCTTTGTGTGGTGACAGGGGAGGGGCCTGCGCGAGGTCAGGGGGATGAGGTTTCAGGTTGACTTGTCGGGCATTATTCGGAAGATATGAGGACTGCCGTCGCCGAGCGCAAGAAGTGATCACCATGCCTATTTCTGCCACACTCCCCCCCCTGCAAGCCATGATCCGCGAGCTGAAGGCGGGCCATTTCGATGTCAGGTTGCTCGGATGCGAGGATACCACCGGGTTTGCCCCTCTGGTTCAGGAGCTCAACGAGCTGGCGGACGTCCTGGAGCGGCGCTTTCGCGAGCTGCACCGGTTGCATGAGATCGCGGCCGAGGTCAACAAGGGGCTCTTCATCGAGGATACCCTGAACCTCATCTACGACACCTTCGCCGAGTTCATTCCCTATGACCGCATCGGGTGTGCCTTGCTCTGCGACGAGGGGGCCAGGGTGCGCTCCTTCTGGTCCAAGAGCCGGATCCAGCAACAGGAGCGGCTCAAGGAGGGCTATAGTGCCAACCTGGTGGGGAGCAGCCTGGAGCGGATCCTGGAGACGGGGGAGCCCAGGATCATCAACGATCTCGAGGCCTATCTGGCGGAGCATCCCCAATCCCTCTCCACCCGGTTGGTGCTGCAGGAGGGGGTGCGCTCCAGCCTCACCTGTCCGCTGCTGGTGGACGACAAGGGAATAGGCTTCCTGTTCTTCTCCAGCGCCAGCAAACACACCTACCAGAAGCTGCATCAGGAGGTGTTCGTCTACTTGGCCCGTCTCGTCTCTTCCATCATCGAGAAGGCGCAGCTCTACCGACAGGTTCACGAGCTCAATGCCCGGCTGGAGGAGGCACTGGCCCAACTCAAGGAGCAGTCCTGCCGGGATTCCCTGACCGGCGCCCTCAACCGGGGCGCCATCATGGAGCATTTCGAGCAGCAGTGGCAGCTGGTCGAACGCCAGCAGGCACCACTTTGCCTCATCCTGCTGGATCTGGACCACTTCAAGCGGATCAACGACAACCACGGTCATCCGGCCGGGGATCAGGTGTTGAAGCAGTTGGTGCAGGGGGTGACGGCCGAGCTGAGGCAGAGCGACAGGCTGGGACGCTATGGCGGGGAGGAGTTCATGCTGGTGTTGGCCCAGACCGATCTGGCCGAAGGGGCCAGGATCGCCGAGCGGCTCCGGGCCAGGGCCGAGTCGCTCGAGATAGTGGTAGACGGTCAACCCATCCCCGTGACCATCAGCGTAGGCCTAGGCTGCGCCCCGCATGGGGCCGGGGCGTCGGCGCTCTCCTGCGCAGGCTTGCTCGAGCAGGCAGATCGGGCGCTCTACCGGGCCAAACGCGGCGGTCGCAACCGCATCTGTGTCTACAAGGAGAGCTAGACGCTCCCATCCTCTGCGTCAGAAAGCAAAAAAGCGCCTATCGGGCGCTTTTTTGCAACCATCGGCCGGATCAGGCCTTCTTCAGGTAGGCGGCGACCAGCACGATCTGGATGCCGTTGACCTTGCCTTCGATATGGAGCGGGTTGTTGGTCAGGCGAATGCCCTTGACCAGGGTGCCACGCTTGGCGGTGAAGCCACCGCCCTTGACCTCCAGATCCTTGATCAGGGTGACGGAGTCCCCTTCTGCCAGCACGGTGCCGTTGGAGTCGACGGTGGGTACGCTGTCGTCATCCTCGGCAACCATGCCCGCCTCGGCCCAGGCCTTGGTCTCTTCTTCCATGTACATCATGTCCAGCATGTCCTGGGCCCACAGCTCGCCCCGGGCGACAAGGTTTTTGAGCTGGCGCCACGCCATCACCTGCACCGCAGGCACCTGGCTCCACATGCTGTCACCCAGGCAGCGCCAGTGGTTGGCCACCAGGGTCTCCGGCTGCGCCAGCTGGCCATGGCAGGTGCCGCAGAGCACCACACTATGATCGTCGCCCGTGGCAGGGGAGTGGGGCACCGGGAAGGCAGTCAGGTCGTGCTCTGCGCCACAGAGTTCACACTTGGCGCCGGCGCGCGCCTGCAGGGTAGAGTTGAGGGTCATGTTTTGATTCCGTCTATGGGGAAAGAGGACCCGCCGGGGCGGGTCGCGCTAACGAGGGGGCGAAATATAGCACAAACCCCTGCGATTTGTCAGGCTAACGCCGTGGGAGGTGCGAGACAGGCCATGGCGTGAGGGCAACGAAGAGGGGCCACGGGTGCTTTTTGACGGCAGATCGCTAGAATAAGCCTCCCCTTGATCGCAGGACAATCGTCGCCGTGCTGGCCCATCGCTTTCAACAACTGGATCGCTTGCTCACCGACCACAGTGGCTGGTGGCAATACCAGCCCTACCACCATCAACGTCTCGCCTTCGCCGAGGCGGCTCCCGCTCTGGCCGCCTGCCTGGGGGCGCTGAGCCAAGACGAGATAGCGCACCTCGATAGCGACATGGATGCGCTCTGTGCGCTGCTTGCCCCCTGGATCCCGGCGGGGGCCGAGTTGCAGGCCCTGAGCGAACTCGCCGACTTCGTCCCCGAACCCGTCCAGTGCGCCAGGACCATGGCGATGTACATGCCGGGGCGCAAGCAGGCGCAGATAGAGGCCTTCACCGGCTGTCTGCCCCCCCACCCGGGCCCCTATCTGGAGTGGTGCGCCGGCAAAGGGCATCTGGGGCGCCTGGTGTCGCTGCACCGTGGCGCCGACATCCTGAGCCTGGAGTGGCAGGGGGCGCTCTGCGAGGAGGGGCGACGGCTCGCCGCGCGCGACGGCGCCAGCATACAATTCGTGGAGGCGGACGCCTTCGCCGCCGAGTCCGGGGGGCTCATCGCCCCGCACCATCACGCCATGGCGCTCCATGCCTGCGGCGATCTGCACACCCATCTGCTGGCGCGGGTGGCCGAGGGGCGCGCCCAGGGGGTGACTCTCTCCCCTTGTTGTTACCACCTCATCAGGGGAGAGCACTACGCGCCCCTCTCCCGGGCCGCCAGGGCCAGCGCCCTGCGCCTTGGCAAGAGCGACCTGAAGCTGCCGCTGCAGGAGACGGTGACCGGCGGCGCCCGCATCGCCCGATTGCGGGAGCAGGAGGTGGTGTGGCGCCTCGCCTTCGACTGCCTGCAGCGCCGGGTACGCGGGGTGGATGAGTACCTGCCGGTGCCCAACCTGCAAAAGAGCCTGCTGGCGGGGGGCTTCGAGGCCTTCTGCCACTGGGCCGCCGAGCGCAAGGGGATAAGGTTGCCGACGGGGCTCGACTACGCCGCCTTCCTGGCACAGGGGGAGCGACGTTTTGGCGATGTCGCCCGCATGGAGCTGGTGCGCCATCTGTTTCGCCGCCCCCTCGAGATCTGGCTTCTGCTCGATCGCGCCCTCTTCCTCGAGGAGCAGGGCTACCAGGTGGAAGTGGGTACCTTCTGCCCGAAACCCATGACCCCGCGCAACCTGCTGATCCGGGCGGTGCGCGCCGGCGGTGTCTGAGCAAGACCCCTGACCGGCGCTGGCGGCTGCGCCAACAAGACCATGGGCCGGGGCTGGATATCCCTGCTAAACGAGCGCCATCTGAGTGCTGGGTGGCATGGCTCACAATTTCGCCAAATTCTTAATTCTTGTCGTGAATTTAGTTGTGCGGATGCCTATGCTCGCCCTGACATTTTCAAGACAAGGATGCTTACCCATGTTCATGTTCACGCGCACCATCTGCCTGGTTGCCCTCGTCTGGGCGCTGCCCGGCCAGAGCGCCATGACAATCCAGCCCGATCCCCAGAACAGCGGCGGCTATGTGATGGCGGCGGCGGATCTTGCCAGTGCGGCCCAGGCCAAGACCGCCAACCCCATGTACGGGATCTGGTCCCACGCCCTGGCCACCCGGCCCAATTCGGTGGTGGAGGCCATCGTGGCACGCGCCCCCGGCAACCCGGACAACGTCAAGCGGGTCGAGCGGGTCTTCACCGAATCGGACTGGGAGTTCCTGACCCAGATGGCCGCCCCGGAGTACACCTACGAGCGCTTCCTGCGGGCGGTGGGCAAGTTCCCCGCCTTCTGCGGCGACTACACGGACGGGCGCAATGCGGACGCCATCTGCAAGAAGTCCATCATCACCGCCTTCGCCCACTTTGCCCAGGAGACCGGCGGCCACATTGCCAAGGAGAATGTCTCCGACAACCCCCTTGGGCTGGAGGAGTGGCAACAGGCCCTGGTGCACGTGCGGGAGATGGGTTGGTCTGAGGGGCAGACCGGCTACACCACGGGGTGTGGCCAGAGTGACTGGCAGAACCGGCGCTGGCCCTGCAGCACCGGTCAGGGCTATTTCGGTCGCGGCGCCAAGCAGCTCTCCTACCACTTCAACTACGGCGCCTTCTCCGAGGCCATGTTCGACGGCGACGCCACCGTGCTCCTCAATAACCCCGGGCTGGTGGCGGACTCCTGGCTCAACCTCGCCTCCGCCATCTGGTTCTTCCTGACGCCCCAGGCTCCCAAACCCGCCATGCTGCACGTCATCGACCGGACCTGGGTGCCCTCCCAGCGTGAGCTGGCGGCGGGCATCGGCTACGGCTTTGGCACCACCATCAACATCATCAACGGTGGCATCGAGTGCGGCGAGCAGAACAAGAACAAGGGCCAGCCGGTCAACCGCATCCGCTACTGGGAGGGGCTTGCGGCCCACTACGGGATCCCGCTGCTGGCGGACGAGAAGAACACCTGCTGGCAGCAGATCCCCTATGGCAGCCTCAACCTCAACGGCGCCACCGACGTGCTCTACACCAACTGGGACGGCAACTGGAAATACTACCCGGACAGACCCGGCGGCTACTCCTTCGAGTGTGATCTGGTGGGGTACCAGACCGCCTATTCGGCCCTGGTGCCGGGGGATTACGAGAAGTGCGTGACCAACTTCTACGGCTCCCACGCCAGCTGGCCCAAGGTACGGGTGGTGGCCACGCTGGATCCGGCCCCGGTCGACCCCGGCACGCCACTGGTGGACGGGGTACCGGCCTGGGAGGCAGGCAAGGTCTACACCGCGGGCAACAAGGTGAGCCAGAAGGGGATCATCTATCAGGCCAAGTGGTGGACCCAGGGCAACGAGCCGGGCAAGGGCGACCCCTGGGCACCGGTGACCTGAGAGTCAGTACAAGCGCAAGCACCCCGGGGAGGCCGCGCGCCTCCCTTGTTGATCGCCGCGCTGGCTTGTTGCGCCTCTTTTGGCGCTGATAGCCTGCGGGTTCACACCGAGGGAGGATGACCATGAACATCGCCATTCATTTTGAAATTCCGGTACAGGATCTGGAGAGAGCCATTCGCTTCTATGAGGGGGTCTTCGAGACGGTGCTGGAGCGGGTGCAGATCGATGGCAACGAGATGGCGCTCTTTCCCCTGGAAAGTGGCACGGCGGGCTGCTCCGGCGCCCTGGCGAAGGGGGAGAGCTATGTGCCGAGCCTGGATGGCACCCGGATCTATCTGCGGGTGGCTGACATCGAGGGGGCCATGGCCCGGGCACTGGCATCGGGCGGGGCCTGTCTCTATCCCGTCACCCGGGTCGGGGAGAGCCTCCGGGTGGCGGAGTGTCGGGATTGCGAGGGGAATCGCATCGCCTTGCAGGAGGGAACCTGACCATTATTTATCCGGTGCATGGGGTGTGTTGAGTCATTCATACGATGAATAAAGAGGGGGATTTTCCCGCTCCGGGAGCCTCAGCCTCGCGGTAAGGCCCCGGTATGGTCAGTTGTCGCCCCCGGATCCCGTGCTACTTCATCTGGTGCGGCAAGAAGGCGAGCACCCGTTCGCCCGGTCTGTCGCCCCAACTCTCAGGAGGCATCATGGAAGGACATTGTCTGTGTGGCGGGATCACCGTGTCGAGCGGCGATCACAAGGAGGTCAACCTGTGTCACTGCGCCATGTGCCGGCGCTGGTCAGGGGGGCCCATGTTCGCGGTGCACGGGGGCAAGGGCGTGCGGTTCACCGGGATGGCCCCGGTGGCCTACCGCTCGTCGGAGTGGGCGGAGCGCGGATTCTGCCCCACCTGCGGTACCCATCTTAAATGCGAAAGGGGACTCCCTCCGACGTAGGTGGGAGGGGAATTTCGCCGGGGCGTCAGCCCCGCTGGTT
>NZ_JAPCIY010000049.1:0-32673 GCF_027707645.1 Aeromonas sp. QDB30
TGGATACCGTGTCTCCTTTCCCGGGGAATGGCTATGGCACAGCGAAGGTGTAGCACTATTGGGATCAGTTATTTAGAGGTTGCCGGCGAGGCGTCAGAAAATGCTGGAATCGGCCCTATCCTGACGCGGCCCAAGGTTCCGGCCTGACGCCTAGTTAGGGCGTACTTCAACTGGACGTTCGCGGCGGGCCTACGTTGGGTTTTGGTTCCATTGCTCCCCAAATCCCGAATAGGGAGCAGTGGAACAGGAAACGCACTTAAGCCAAGTCGGCTTAGCGTACGATTCTTCCCGAATTCTGCGGCTTCCCTTTCCAGCCCTTGGCGGTCATCTGTGGGGCCAGTTGCTCGAAGCAATCGGCGGTCAATGCCTGATCGGTCGTGATGGACCAACTTCATGCGTGGACGCTGTCGCCGGCAACACAAGATCTGGAGTTGTCGATCAGGGTGCGTTTAAACGCTACGGGAACGCAGAGCTACACCGAGCCGCTATCCTGATGCACCAAGGCTCCATTCTTGGAGCCTTTCTTGACCTGATACATCGCCTGATCGGCATGCTCGCTGAGCACCTCGATGGTCGTTCCATGCTGAGGGTAGAGCGCGATACCGACACTAATGGAAATTCGTGCTTCGCCACCCGCAGGCAAGGGGATTGGTCGGCGGACCTCCGAGATGAACAGGCTGGCCTTTTTGAGCGCCTCCTGTTCGTCGCTGACGTGTTGCAGCAAGGCCACGTACTCATCGCCTCCCACCCTGGCGAGCGTGTCGGAGGCACGGATGCAACACAGGAGACGGCGGGCCACGGTCTTTAGCACTACATCCCCCGCTTCGTGGCCATGGGTGTCGTTGACCGACTTGAACCCATCCAGATCCATGAACAGCACAGCCAGATGCGTGTTCTCGCGCTCTGCCAATGCAAGCGCCTGCTGTATGCGTTCACCGAGTAAGACCCGGTTGGGTAGATCGGTCAATACGTCATGATGCGCTCGATGGTGATAGGTATCCAGCTCCTGTCTGGACCGGCTGATGTCCTGATGGGTACCGTACATGATGAGAGGCTTGCCATCCCGATCCCATTTCCCCACCTTCCCGCGGTCCAGCACCCAGATCCAGTGCCCATCCTTGTGGCGCATTCTGGCCTCACACTCGTAGAACGGTAACTCCCCCGCAAAGTGCTGCTTGAGCAGCTGTTCTGACTTTTGCAGATCTTCCGGATGCGTGAGCTTTACCCAGGTGACGATGGAGATCGGCTCAAGCTCTTGGAGCTTGTATCCAACGATCCTCGCCCATTCCTCATTGAAGACGGTTTCACCGCTCTGGACATTCCACTCCCAGGTGCCGACCCGGGTGCCTTCAAGAATGGCGCTCAATCGAGACCTCTCCAGAGACAGGTCTTCTGTCATCGCGCGGGCCGCCGCTTCTGCCCGGGACCGACCCGACACCAGCAAAAACATCAGCCCAGCCAGCATGGCACTGAGCAAGACACCGGTTACCGCGATCACGATCGGTAGCCCTCTGTCCACCCGTTGCAGAAGGCTCGTGCTGCCATGCACGCGAACGGTCCAGGTTTGTCCCATCATGCGCAGCCGATGCACCGATTCAAACCCTGGACGGATATCGGTACGCCCTGAACTGCCAAAGTGAGTTCGTGTCGCTTCAACCATCTCTTCGCCGTCGAAGATGTCGATGATCAGGTCACGCTCCTGCTCTCCGAGGAGACCATACAGGAAGTCTGTCATGCGAAACGGTGCATAGACCCAGCCGCGCAGTTGTTCCCGGCGCTCTGCTACGGTTGCCGCTGGCTGGTCAGTAGCGTAGATCGCCTGGTAGATCAGGAACCCCGACTGCTCCTGAACCCCCGTTTCCTGCTGGAGACGCACACGCCCCGAAAGCGCGATGGCACCCGTATCTACCGAGCGCTGCATGGCCTCGCGCCGCACGGGTTCTGAATACATGTCGAAGCCGAAGGCACGCAGGTTGCGTCCCGAAAACGGCTCCAGATACACGATCGAGGAATACAGGTCTCGTTGGCCTGCTGGTTGCACCGTGTAAGAGGGAAAGCCTTCGGCGCGGACCTGATCGATGTGGGTTTGCAGATCGGCAGGCCGGATGGCCCTGGCGAAGCCCACGCCTTGGATGCCAGGCAGGTACTGGTCCAGAGCCTGGCGATCGGAATACCTTCGGAAATCTTCACGTCCGACATCATCATGCACATCAAAGAACCCGGCCGTGCCCCGCAGGACCTGCTGGTAGGTGGCCATGCGGTTCTTGATGCGCTCAGCAGCCTCCCGGGCGCGGAAGTCGAAGTAGACCTGTTGTCGTTGATAGACGGACTCGACGATGAGTTGGTAAAGCACTACGGTGGAGCACAGGCCGATCAAAAAAACCACAAGAGGGATTAGCCTCGGCGACAGTCGGCTTGGTTTGCCAGAGGGGATCATTCGCTATGCCTTCTTGTTGATTTCCCAAAGCTTAAAATTAAACGCTACCATAAACAACAACATGTAGTGGTCTAATCATCCCGGACACCGTTTTAGGTGGTACAGTCGCCACCATGACTTGAGGTGTTCAATGACAAGATTACGTCGCTCATTTACTGCTGAATTCAAACTCGAAGCCGCATCCCTGGTGCTCGACCAGGGATACTCTGTCCCCGAAGCCAGCCGTTCACTGGATGTCGGTGAAACCATACTTCGCCGATGGGTTCAGCAGCTTCAATCCGAACGAACCGGCACCACCCCTATCGGCAAAGCGCTGACCCCGGAGCAGCAGAAAATCCAGGAGCTGGAAGCCCGCATCAACCGGCTCGAGCGCGAAAAGGACATTCTAAAAAATGTATGGTCTGCTCCTTATCTGCAAGCTTGAACTGATTTCCAGAAGTCGTTTGCGTCAATGTATCCGGCCTATCTGTGAGCCGTTTTCCGGCTCTGGCCTTGATGGGATCCGCACGTCGTCGTCCTAATAAAGCTACCAGTCATGAGAGACTGCTTTTTTAGCCAGGCTGCAACGTCGTGGGGTGAACGCTTCTGTCATCTGTTTTTGGCTCGCAAAACCGGGTATGAGTTATATCTGTTAAACGGCTGCGCTTGCGTTGGGATAGGGTTGGTAATCCCTGCCGGATGTCAGTACTTTCCAGCAAATTCGCATTATCTTGTTGGCCAAGGCGATAAGGACCACATGATGGTGATGGCCGGCCTCCAGCCTAGCGACCCATTCGCCTAAGGAAGGTGCGAATAAGTCATATGGCACGAGAGCATTTAATGGTAACCCATTGATATTAAATGACTAAAATTTTCATTTTTTGTTCGTGGGATACTTGTTCGCACTTTCCCTCTCCTTTGCTCTACACAATTGGTGCTGCCAGTATATGTCGCCTGTATACTCATGCCGATACTGGTTACATTCACATGTCGCATTTTGGAGCACATATGACCGCTGGGGCGCTCACCTGGGATCAGACTTTGCGTTTTCGACTGCTGGAGATCGTGTTGATGTGGGAAGGCCGCCTAACCACCAACCACCTCTGCACTGCCTTCAACATTGGCCGCCAGCAGGCGTCGAGGGATATCAACTGCTATATCCAGGAGGTCTCGCCACAAGGGCTGGAGTACGACCGCAATCTCAAGGGATACAAACCTACCGCCCAGTTCAGCCCTCGCTTTAGCGAAGGCAAGGTGGATGAGTATCTGTTGCTGCTGCACCGAGAGAAGCAGCATCAGCGCCAGCATGAGGCAGGTGTCTTGGCGCTGCCACTGATGGACCTGCGTGACGGCCATATCGAGATCCTGGATGTGCCTAACCGCCATATCGACCCCGTCATCGTACGCGGTCTGGTGCAGGCGGCCCGCAGCCAGTTACGGGTGGATGTGGATTATGTGTCGCTCAGTTCGGCCGAGCGTAGCGGGCGCAATATAGTTCCCCATACCTTGGTCTATGACGGCATTCGCTGGCATGTGCGGGCGTATTGCGAGAAGAAGAGGGATTATCTGGACTTTGTGATGAGCCGCTTTCGGGGCAAGCCGGAGCTACTCGACGCTTCGGCCCACGGTCGAGATCAGGATCTGGAGTGGAACAATCGGGTGGTCGCTGTGGTGACCCCCAATCCCTGTCTGGGTGATGAACAGCAGGCCATTATCGCCAGCGACTATGCGATGACCGACGGCAAGTTGCTGATAGAACAGCGCGTCCCCTTGATGCATTACGCCCTGGAGCGGATGCAGGTGAGCTACAACGGGGAACATGCTAATAATCCCCTGCTCTACCCACTGGTGCTCGCCAACCGGGAGGAGCTGATCCGGCAAGGCTGTGTCTTTAAGCTCAAGAATGCAGATTTGCAAATTTCATAGCGGGCTGGTGCTTTGTAGTGGCCCAGCTCACGACGCCACTACGAGCACCTGACTGTTTATCCGTCATTCCACCCGACCAAAACGATCAGGGTCGGCTGGCACATAATCGTCCTCAAACATATTCTGCGAGCGATGGCTTTGACGCAAAGACGCGAGCGTCTCAAAGAAACAATCTTCACAGAGATGCACTTCGTATCTCTCGCCATCGTGCCGTACCGAGCCATACCCCCAGTGGGCTGACAATGTGCCGTATTCCTGTGCCATTGTCTTTGTCGTGCTGTCACCACACACATCACAGATAACATCTACGACCTGCTCCGTCGGAACTATCGCTTTTACCAACATATTGCCTCCCGCATTATCTCAACACGCAACCTGTTTACCCCCGGCAAGAGCCCCATCGGACGTTGTGGGTGATGCCATCTTGCCAGCTCTTCTTTAAAACCGGTTTAAGCCCACGACCACGCCATCAATCCAGCCGCTTGTAAATCCGCGTATCGCTGGTCGATTTCCGAAACCAGTAAAAATCGGGCAATCCTGCAAACACCCTGCGCCAGTTGAATACTTCGGCCGATAATCGATCCGCCATCTTGACGATAGTCTCCGGCATATACTGGATAAGCGGCTTGCCAATCGATGCGGACAAGCAGGCCGACAGGGCTTCAAATGCCCGGGGATCCTGGCTCATCAGACTTTGCAGTTGTGGCTCCAACTTCATGAAGTTCAGGGCTTCATGCTGGGAGCAGATCCCCTCTCCGGCTTCCACGTTGTAGTAGAGGTAGAGTTTGCCCACATCGTGCAGCAATCCCCCTAGGAAGGCGACGTCGGCGGTGCGTCCATCAAGCCGGTATTGACGACACAACATCCTGGCTGTCATCGCCACTTCTACACTGTGCTCCAGCAAGCCACCCACATGGTCATGATGATGGTGATGGCTCGCCCTGCCTCGATAAAACCCGGTGATAAAACGCCGGTCACGTAGGATCCCGAGGGAAAAGCGCCGTAACCCGCCGGGCGGTAACATGGCATAGAAGCGCCACAGTGCCTGGATCATCTGGCCATGCGACTCATTGAGGGCCAAACCAAGGTGAAACTCCCACAGTTGACGCCCCTCGTCCCCTGTGATGCCTTCCAGAGCGCGACAACTGCGCAATGTGACAGACTGCTGCTCCATCCCCAGCATTGCCAGTACCAGCTGCCCCGACGGCGCAATAGTTGCCATGCATTTATCTGAGACCGAGACTCGATGGACGGCCTTTGGCGATAACAATTCCCAACACTCATACTCGCCCTCGCTATCCGCCAGTCTGGTTGCCCACATCAGTTCGCCGCAATCCGCATATTCAGTGACGTGTACCATGACCCACCTCCCCATCGTGTGAATCCCACCTTTCCGCCAGCGCCTTCGAGGCAAGCCGCTGCTGCTCGAATCCCGCCAACATCTGCTCAAAGGCATGCCCATCCCGACCCGACAGATCAGGCACGTAACGGGAATAGACCCGGAATAACATCTGAGTGCTGTTATGGCCCAGTTGCTTTGCTATCCACTCAGGGCTCTCACCTGCCGCGAGCCAGAGCGTGGCGGCGGTATGCCTTGTCTGATAGGGCTTGCGCTTCTCCAGCTTTAACAACGACAGCAATGGGTACCACACCCGATTGGCCACATTGCGATCCTCGAACGGGCTGCCGTGCTTCGTGCAGAAAACAAACCCATCTGGTGAGACCTTGCCATCGTAGCGGTCGCGTTGAGTGAGAAATGCCTGATAAACCTGCTCACTCATCTGCACCGCGCGATAGGAGCCATCGGTTTTCGTCGGGATCAGTTCATTGCGGACCCATGCCTGATACACCAGGATCTGCCGGCGCTCGAAATCGATGTGGCGCCAGGTTAAACCGTGGATCTCGCTCGAACGTAGCCCGGTAAAAAACCGGATGGTGTAATAAGGGCGAAAGTCAGCCCTCACCACTGCCAGCAGTCGACCAATCTCTTCAAGACTGAAGGGCATGATGTTGCTACGGGGGATCTTGAGTGCTCGGATATTGCGCCAGGGCGAGTCAAAACCGAACCGATCTGCCGCATCTGCCAACATCATGCGAAGCGGCGTCATGATGTGGTTGACCCGTGAGGCTGAGATCGGCTTGCCACCTCTCCCGGGCAAACGAGCGATCATTGTCCTGAATGCCAAGATCGCAGACTTATCGATCACGCTCAGCGGCTGATTGCCAAAGTGCGGCAGCAGATGGCAATCAAGAATGTCGCGGATGGTCTCCTGCTGGGAGGTTCGCCACTCGGCCGATTTTTCCTGGTACCACTGCTCAGCAAAATCAGACAACAGAGGGCACCCAGCCCGCAACACGGCTTCCCGCTCGGCCAGTTTGGTGAAGTAGCCACAACGCGGGCTGTTTGGGAAGGTTTTGCAAAAATCAAACTGCCCGAGGGTGATTTGTGCCTCCAACCGTTCACAATACTGCTTCAGTTTGTGGCGATTTTGGCTTGTATCGGGTAACCCAGTGCGCTCACGACAGCGCTTCCCCTTGAAGCAAAAATCGAGGTAAAGCAATTGGTTAAGGCTATATACTGTTGCCATAAGAATCCACCTCCCCTAGCCCTGAAACGACTCGAACATTGCGCTGTGCTTGAGCATTTCCTCTTCGATAGGCTCCCAGAGAAACAACAACTTACGACCGCCAAACGGGCGAATATAGTGCAGCCCTTCGAGCAGGACAGAGTCTTTCAGCTGATTGCGGATAGTACGTGGATCGAACTTGATGCGAGCAGAGAGCTCTTCTGTTGTCAGGTAGGTGTATGCCATAATCATTCTCCAAACGCTGATTTATCTAACTTGGAGATTAAATTGATCTCCTGAAGAACAATCTAGACACAAGAAAACACAATTGCAAGCCATTTTAATCTTCAGGAGATTATTTTGGTTACGGAGAGAGCATGATTAAGTGTCATTTATCCAAGATCATGGGTGAGAAACGGCTAAAAATTGCCGATGTTGCCAGAGAGACAGGACTCAACAGAGGCACGATTACGCGCATGTACAACGAAACTGCGACTAGAATAGAACTTGATGCTATTGAAACATTATGCCGTTATCTCAATGTAAAGATTGAAGATCTGTATGAGTTCGTTGATTAACGATAGCTATCTTTACCAACTGAGAGCTAGGACGCAGACAAAGCGTCAAGTCCTCAACCCGCTTTCGTCGAACACACTTGGCAGTGCAAAAGTGAAGAGCCACGAGCTACCTCAAACGAAACGCATTATGAGGGCAAGAAATGAGCCGAAGTCGACGAAAGCCCCCCATGTTTGGCTACACAACAGCGACGTCTGAAGCTGAAGACAAGCGGATTTGGCACAAACGCTGGCGCGCTCAGTTGCGTGGCCAGCTATCACACGACGCAACGACGGATGACTTTTTGCCAATACTCCAATGCGCCGTTTCGAGCCCTTGGAACATGGATAAGGATGGGAAAAGCTGGTTCAGCCCTCGACAGCAGCGCCGGCAAGCAGAGCAATTCCTGCCCCTTCAGGGCCTATCCACATCAGATGCGCAGCGCGCAGTGGTCAGGCAGCTGGCAAAATGGCGAAGCAAATAGATTTTATTCTATTTCAGCATGTTGCACGTTCAATCTGTAAGCTCACGCGCGGTTTGACGTGCAAAGTCGGCTTTCTTCTTGTTACCTAGCGATACCAGCTCTTGGATGCTCATTACTTTCAGCGCCACGACATAGGCGACTGTCCGTAGCAACGGAGTGCTGTAGCGCGCCATTGGTTTTACCGTGTCAGCATTTTGCTGCCGCTCAGTAGAACGCTGACAGATACCCGCCTCGTCAGGATGAATTATTCGCAGTAGTGCCCGGTTAGCCCCACTTTTTTCAATGAATTCACTCTTCACGCGATAGCGTGAGATGACCTCCCGCCATGGGGCTTTTTCACTCCGTTTGGCGCCACATCGTACCTCGATCGCAATCCGTGTCGCTGGCAGCAGTAATACCGTCACACTCAGGAAGGCTTGCAACATCTGTGGATCCGTGAAGGGGATCCCAGTGTTGCGAGTATTGCTTCGGACTAGCAGATAGCCAATCCATTCGATGAAAGCCGCTCGTTGCTCGCGATAGACCTGGCGAGCCAGTTTAACCACTTTACGGAGTTCGATTTGCTCCTTATGACTGCGCAAGGCTCCAGGAAGCAAATTCAGATGATGTGACGTTGAGTAGAGCAATCGCTGTGCTCCCCGCTGAGTCTTAAATGCTTTAAGTAAATGAATTTTTTCAACTAACTCATCGACCATAGCGGGTGTGAGTTGATAACGATTGAGTTGATCGGTGATATCTTCATGTCGTGCGAACCGTGCGATCAGCTCCAGAGCGGCATCAAAATCCAGCTTGTGTTTAACCAAGGGAGGGTAAGGTGCACACTCCATCAGGACCCAGGAGACCTGTTGAAGATAAGGCGAAAGCGACTGGAGCAGGGCCTCCCGGCAGCGCTGCCATGTCAAGGGCCCCTCCAACCAGTCGTTCTGTGTGAGCTTTGCACGAGACAGCCCGGTGAAGTGGTGTCGCAGTGACAAAGACCAGTCGTACTTGGCCTGCAACAGACACGCTGCATTGACCCAGTGGGTAAAATGCAAATATGAGTGCAACGTCGTCTCCGGGCTCTGATGGCCAGCAAACTGGGCCAGCGCCCAATAATCCCCCTGAGTGGATGAGTGTGTGATGGTCTGGTAGATAGAGGTACACTGTGCGGCCGACCAAGGCAGGAAATGTGCCCACCCTGGCAAACTGTGCAGTGCCAGAGCTTCGTGATGTAGCAGCAGTTGCAGGCGGCTCAATGCCGTATGCCGCAGATGATGGAATGTATAGTATTTCCCACCAACCTGCCGAAGGATACTGATTAACGGCCCCCTGATCTCTTCATCCGACATCGGTATCAACCAACCGCTCTGTGAGGGAAACGCCAGCGCGTTCGCGTTTTTCGCCTTTCGCGGCCATAACCCAGACAAGTACGCATCCAATCGAGTACGCTCTTCCGGGGTCAGCAAGACCCCCAGGGGGATCTTGCGGGTGGCACTGTCACTCTTGCCATCATCAAGCCGGGTATCGCGGATATATAGCCAGCACTCTGGACTGCGTTCGATATCTTTTAACCTGAGCTTTTGGATCTCGCTCAAGCGCAGTCCAGCACGATAAGCCACGATGTATAACGCGCTCAGACACTCTCGGTAACTCGATGAGGTGTGCGTCATCCGCTCCATTCCACGCAGCAACTGTCGAAAGAGAGGTTCACTGAGATAGGTGGCACGCACATGGGGCCTCTGGCGCTCGCGCGGGACCAGCTCCTCCGGCAATGGGGCCAAGTGGTAACTCGCCACCGCATAGCTGTGCAGGCTGGTCAAGCGTGCAGCCATGTAGCTGACAGCATTCTTTTGGCTAACGGGCGCCTCGGAAGAGGAACTTTCCGGCTCTGCGGAGGAGGATCTTTCCAGGTCCGTCCGTTCAACCGCACCAGAGAGCGCCGGGTCGACGACCAGATTTGAAGTCCCCCCATACTCTTCCAGCAATGCTCGATAACAGCTCAGAAAACGATCGCCATCCCATAAGCCGAGATCATGATCAAAGCACCGAACAAGCCATTGCTGACCACCGCGACTAAGGTAACTGCGCAGCGTCGAAGGCTTGTTTTTGTTCTTTGCGATGCATTGATGTAGCCACCCAACCAGGATCTGCTCTGACTTGCTGAGGGTCTGCTCATTGCGCAACCGGTTCAGTCCTGCGAGGCAGCTTGCCTTAGTCTGCTTGCGAGTCGCGCTCTCCTTTTCCGCCAACACCGTTCGCAACCGAGCCAGTAAGGATGAATAAGGGTGGTCTTCGCCATGGTAGCGCCAACGCTTGGAACTGCCTGCCGTCAGGTTATCGACTAATCCGGTACTCGCCTCCTGCGCCAAACACACCACTTGGTGACCATCCGCAACCGTCGGATGATGCAGTGAAAGCCAGTTTTCATGAGGCAGCGGTACACTGTGTAACGCCCCAGATGCCACATGAGTCAGGATCTGTGGCCAGCGGACCCCGGCTTGCCCACCGGTTACCAGACTCGCCCCTTGGCAAAACTCTTTGATCCCGCGCAGGGGTGCAGTCAGATGTCTCTGGGCCCATAAGCTGAATGTGTCGAGCTCAACGGCAAGCTCAAACGTTTTGCCGCGCCGACGATACCAGCGCTGTACCAACCCCAGAGTCGGCAGGCTTAGGAAAATCTGGAGCTCGGTAACCCCCTTCCCTGCTCTATCGTGCGCATTGGTGGCCAACGCCTTGCTCTCTAACGTCAAAGGCAACCAAACAACTGAGCCATTCGTGCATAATCTTCGCCGCTCAGCGATGGCCAGCATCAGTGCGTGCAAAATCGCCGTCTGGTGTACACCGCAGTAAAACACCGCGCTATGAAGAATGTCGGCCAGTAAATCTTCAGCTTCGATCAGGCTAGTGTCGCGGGCCTCGATCTGTCTATGCCAGTTCAGCAGCGCTTGACTACAGCGCTGCGCTTTGTCAAACCACTTTTCAGTGTAAGGTAGCGGGCGCCGAAGCACCGTCAGGGGGATTGTCGGCAACGGCAACTGCCAATACCCGCTGGTATTGCCCTGCTGCAGGCAAAGCAGGATGGCTCGCAGCCCAGCCTTGAATTCAGACTGTCGCCTATACTTGCCCGTCAACGTGCTCATCGCCAATGGCCACAGATACTCAAACCCTCGGACATCGGCTGGCTCCTTGAATAGGCCGGGCAAATGTTGCAACAGCGCATCCAGTGCTCGACGCTCTATTTGCACCTGAGCACGTTTGAGACGATCCCGACGCATAGCCCGACCAGACCGAAGAACGTTCGCTGCACGCTCATCTTCCTTTCGAAGCTGTTCACGCCAATCGATCAGTGGATTGTCCATTCGCCCATCACCTTCAACCCGAGGGTTTGATGCCATTTGTCCAGCACGTCCGTCAGGGTAAATAGATCGCTCAACGCCGCACTACTGTACTGGTTTGTGAACTCTGTCCCCATCTCCTCATGACCAAGCAGCGCATCGATAAACTCGGTGGCCACGCCTTGCTCCAGCAGGTGGCTGCGCACCGAATGGCGATGCCAGTTTGGCGCCAGGGGCAACAGATTTTCGAACTGCCTCATCATCGAATTTGGGGTGACGATTTCTGTGCCTTCCAGGCTGCCATCTTTGGCCTCGACCGCCCAGAACAGGAGCGCTCCAGCTCCACTCAATGCTTGCTCCGCCGCCGACACTAACGGCGCAAGCATCGGCTCACGCTGACATGCCAAATATGTCAAATAGCGCTCCCAGGCTTGCAGTTGCTGCACTGCCAACGCTGACAATGGCACCAACCTTGCCGAGCTCACAGATCGTCCCTCTTTGTCTGTCAGCCGGATAAAGCGACTGATGAGGCAGTAATCACCACGCCTGCCGTACATCTCCGTCACGGGCCTGGCGGCAGTAGAAAGATGGAGGATCAACAAACTGTGGCGCACGAGGAGGTTATGATATTGCGTCAGCGTTGGACGCTGCTGCCGTGACCCACTGAGTCGTGCACAGAGGTACTGCTGATAATTTCCTAGGAGTCGAGCAAGCTCGCCAACGCTAGGATAGAGGCGTGATCCGACAGCTCCTTGTTCTAATTCCGGTGCCAGCACCACCGCGGTCATCCCCATGGAGGCCAAATAACGGCGCCAGATCTGCAACACGTCTTTACGTGGCACATGACTGTAGGCCATAGGGGAACATTGCTGAGCCGCCTTGCCACGCAGGATACCGGCAATGGCGCTATCAATCCCCTCTCTTTGCAACCAAGCACGCTGGTAGTTTTGCAGCTGTCGCATGGTCAAGGCCGTGCCAGCTCGCTCATTTGCTCGCGCTAAACAATCCACCTGCGCGCTACTACTCAATGTCCTCCAACCGTGTCCAACCAATAAATGAGTGGCCCATTTTGGCAAAGGTAGCTGCAAGAATAAGTCGCTCTTTGGCAAAAAAGAGTGCAATTTCCTATGCACTCGGCTGTGGGCAACCTCTACATAGCGTTGTAGATACGCCCCATGAGGAAGCCGCCAAATACCACTGGCATTCTTTGAGGGTCCGTCGTCATCGGCAAATCGAGAGCCAGGAGCAGGCAATTTAATCTCAGTACTCGGCCAGACCGGCAGCTTGTGCAAGTCCTCGCTACTCGTGCCCATCACCAGTTGCAGCAGGATCGACAGCGCCGGCAACGCCGTTTCATCGACCGCCTGAGGCATCAAGGCATCGACGAGGCGTGTGATCTGTGACGCTGTGGCAATCCAAAGGTTGGCCGGCAACTGCAGATGACGCATCGACATGGAGAGCGCTACCGAGGCGCTTTGCAAAACCCTCGCCTGAATATCCATCAACCCCTGTGGCTGAGAGGACACCAGCAGCGTCTGCTGCTCAGGGAGGGTTCCTCGCTCCTCTTCACCCTCCCACTCGGTCAGTTTGACTTTGCCGCGCTGCAGCAGAACCTCCCGTAGCAACAGGATTTGGGTCCGCTCGTCGAGCTGCTCTTGATAACGCGCCTCCAGTTGGAACCGCTGGCGTTCGCCGGTTGACCGGGTACCCGTTTTGATCTCTTTGGCTCGCGCCTTATAGAGTCGGCTCAGTAGGGCCTCCAAGGCCCCTGTATTGACGCTCACCTGCTTGTTATTGGCATATTGCTCTCTCTGGATCTTGATGGCTTGCAATAGCGTCAGTATCGGCTGCGTAAAATCGACCTCAGACAGGGCCTTAATCATCACCTCACGTTGATTGTTCGCCATCAGCCTGACGTTGCGCAGCGCCTCTTCGACCGTTTGGTCCCGCTCGGCAATACCCTGAGAAAAATTGATATGTGATAACGCCAAGACGGCCAGGATCGTCACGGACTTGAGCTGAGCAAATAGCTCACCGTTGAGGCTATGGCCACTACGCAATTCCGCCAAGATGGCGTCAACGAGATAGAATTGGCTGAGTCTCCGATCTTTACTCAACCGCTCACGCATTTGCATGGCAGAGAGTGGCGATGGGGGCAGCATCTCTTTGGATGAGACAGAATCGATCCACTGCAGCTCGGCGGCCAACAACGCGGTCAGTGTTGGATCCAATCCCAGGATCCCCTGACAGCAGGCTTGCAACGATTCAAGGATTTGCCGGTGCCACTCGGCCAACGCCTCCGGAAACACCAGCTGTCGGGTAAGGGAACGGGCGGGTTCAGCGTCAAGACCCTCCACTGCCTGCTCCTGCGAAAGGTCATCACTCATCGGCTAACCTCTGCAAGAAGAAGTTAGGTTCGGGCACCGATACCATCCCGTTCTTTTTGTCTTTTTGCCGGGACTTGCTCAGCGCCTCCTGAGCATGCGCCAGCTGTTCCCGGGACAACCCGCACACCTTGGCCCAATAGTCTTGAGACAACCGCTTCTTCTGAAACCAGTTAAGACGCTGCTCGTCTGTCAGAACGCGATTGAAAATTCGTCGGCTGCATTCGATGAGACGGGGCTCCCCTAACAGCGTCATCAACCTCAGCCACTCCCCGGCCAGATGCTGCTCGACCTCACCCTCATTCAGCCCGCAGGGGATCAATCGTTGCCCAGGCGGCGGTTTGATTGGCGACGGCCAAGACAATACTGGCAACAATGGCCCTACGATCATAAGCGCACTGCCCACATCATCGCCTGACGACAAGGGACGATAGAGAATAATGGCTGACTCCCAGAGCGTATGGAATTGATCGGCAATCGGCAGCCCAGTCTTGAAGCCCAACTCCAACCACGCCTCACGAAACGCGACTAACGCCGGATGGATCTGATAGTTCCCTGACTCCTTCGTCCTCATATAAACCCCGTGTATCACCCGTTACTAACACATTACATAAAAATGTATTTTGTTTTCAAACAGTTCCTTAGCGATAAACCGATTCAGCCACACACCGAACCTCTGAACCTGCGCATGGCAGGCCTACCGCAGGCAGGTACTGTGAATGAAGTCAGGAATGGAGATGCAATTCACCAAGTGGGTAATCGTCGAGGGAGCGGGATCATTTAGCCGATATGCAAGGGGGAATGTGACTGACTCGGGTGACGTCAATTGAACAATACTTGGCTTTCTCCTGCACATGCTGGACACCGCTGTCGAGCGGTAACGCCTTCAGCGAGATAGGTCGCCATCAAACGACGACGCCATGCTCAATCTGACCGATGAGATCGATAACTGCCTGAGCTCCGACAGCGGTCGTCAGGAAAGTAGCAGGAGGGTTTCCTCCCAGCGCCCGGGCAGGTTTGTTCAACCACTCAAGCGCCTTCCCCCTGTCCCCCTCGAACAGCGACTCCGCAGCCTCCATCACACTAACGAATGAATAGATACGGGCACTCTGAGCGCGGGACAGCAGGGCCGCCGCAGTGCGCTTGCGTGTCACCGTCGAGCGGTCAATGCCAACCAGCTGACAGACTATCTTGACGTCGCAGCCCAGCAACGCAGCCAGTTCATTGACGATGGAGGGAGCCATTCCAGCCACAATGAGATGATGCGCCCCCACAAGCTCCTGGGGCAAGGCCAGCGAGGCCATCAGCCCCTTCGGTTGGCGGATCTGGCGAACAGAACGATAAGCAGCGTAGGACATGGCGAGGCGGCTCCCTGTATCATTGCGCCTTTAAACTAGCCCATCTAAACCATACCATCAACGATGCAGGACTCTTTCAAACCCTAAACGTTAACCTATGAAGCCACCGCAAAACTGCGCCAAACTTGCCACTAAAACTGGCGCAGTTTAGTTAACTGCGCCAAAATGGCGCCATATATATGAAAAACGCGCCAACAAACACGATGTCAGCGACCACAGACCTACTAGAGACTATCAGGGGATCCGAAAGCGGATTGACGCTGGCTGAACTGCTGGGCCGCCACCCGAGCATTGCCAGACGCACCGCACAGCGCCTGATAGCCAAGCTGATTGAAAGCGGCCACATCACAGCCCAAGGCGAAGGACGGGCTCGCCGCTATCATGCTGACTCCGAGAGCCATACCGAGCCCCGGATAGCCAAGGTGGACAGTTTCCCCGCGTTCATCCCACTCTCTGCCGACAGCCTGGATATCCTTGCCTATATCGACCAGCCCCTCCCAGCCCGCAAGCCCGTGGGCTATCAGCATGATTTCTTGCAGGCATATCATCCCAACGAAACCTGTTACCTGTCCGAATCACTGCGCCGTCAGTTGCACAACATGGGCAAGACCACAGACATCGATGAGCCTGCCGGCACATACAGTCGAGCGATCCTGAACCGTTTGTTGATCGACTTATCATGGGCATCGAGCCACCTGGAAGGTAATACCTATAGCAGGCTAGACACCCGTGAACTTATCGAGCACGGCAAGGCCGCGCGGGGTAAGGGAGCCATCGAAACGCAGATGATCCTGAACCATAAAACCGCGATCGAGTTACTGGTCGAAAACATCGACAGTGCCGAATTTAACCGCTACACCCTGATGAACTTGCACAGCGCCCTGGCGGAAAACTTGCTACCCAACCCTGCCGATGAGGGGCGCATTCGCCAACATGCTGTCGACATCAGTAAAAGTATCTATCGCCCGTTATCCACGGCACAACAAATCGAAGAGGTGCTGGACGAGGTGCTGAGCAAAGCCAATCAGATCCACGATCCGTTTGAACAATCGTTTTTCATGATGGTGCACTTGCCCTACCTACAACCTTTTGCCGACATCAATAAACGCACTTCCCGCTTGGCCGCGAATCTCCCCCTGTTTCGTGGCAACCTCTGCCCGCTCACCTTCCTCGATGTACCAGAACAGGCCTACAGCCGCGCCACCCTCGGTGTGTACGAAATGGCCCGCATCGAACTGCTACGCGACCTGTACGTGTGGGCTTATGAACGTTCAACCCAAGAATATCTTGCCATCAAGCGGGATCTCGCCGAACCTGACCCACTTCGCCTAGCATGGCGGGATCTTATCAAACAGACTGTCCGTGGGGTCGTCACGTCGATCCAACTTGATCCACTCAGCACCATTGAACAAGCGGTGTCAGAGAACGTCCCGCAGCAAGAGCGATCGGCCGTACAGGCACTGATTGTTGAAGAGTTGCGAAGGCTGCATGAAGGTGTTCTGGCACGCTATGGTTTACGGCCCTCGGAGTTTATCGCGTGGAAAGCGCAACATGGGCGCTGATTGATACTGTGACAATCGTCGAGTTGAGTATCTATTAAGGTATTCCATAGTGCGGTGCTCTATGCCGAGGACATCATCATGAGTTACCAAAGCCTGGCAGCCACCACTGCCAATATCACAGAGCTCAGACGCAATCCAATGGGGACCATCAAAGAGGGAAAAGGCGATGCCGTCGCCATCCTCTATCGTAACGAGCCAGCATTCTATTGTGTGCCGCCTGAGCTCTACGCCTACTATCTGGAACTGGCCGAAGATGCCGAGCTGAACCGTATTGTCGATGAGCGAGTCAAACGGTCGGAGTTCGTCAGCGTCAACCTGGAGGACCTATGATTTAGAATCCCATCCTTGACATCACTACCCTCAGCTCTTGCAAGTCAACGTTGATCAAGCGCGGGCTGGAGATCAACGCTACGATGCCCCTTATTGTCATCGCAGCATTAGTCGCGTCATGGCCCTCCTCCCCTCATTGTGTGAGCGAACTGGCAGCGCCTGCTGATCTGGGCCCCGGTGTAGTAATAAAGGGGAATTCACTTGGGCGCTTCCGATGGAGACGAACCACTGAAAAGCAAAGGCCGTCAGGCGGCATTCCTGTCTGACTCATCCATCCGGGGTTTTCAGCGTCCAATTTTGACCACCCTGGAGTGTGTGCAACCATCCGATTTTTGGATCGAAGATCCATCAGCAGCTTGTTGTCGTGCTCGGACTTCATGCGGTAGGCTGCGCCCGGCGGCAAGACGTTAGCCTAGTGGTTCATGTCGATGATGACGCAGGGATGGCCGCCACCCGCCGGTTAAACTCGGCAAACTCTTCAGCATTATCTTCCCAACGCTCAATGCTGGCCGCCAGCAGGTCTAACAGCTGGACGTTGTTATCGTAGTCATCCACCAGCTCATCTATCAGTGCCAGCGCACTTTCGTAGTCATGCTGGTTGTCGATATGGGTGAAGTAGGGCAGCTCGGCCAAGGCCTCTCGGAGCTGTACCAGAATGGGTTTCAACATGTCAGAGTTACCTTGTTGGTTGCGCCCCCCCGTTTTCGATAACACTGGGGACCTGTCCAGTTTAGATCTTCAATGGAGGTGGCTGCTTGGTATGACACCATCACTGCATTTGCAAATTTTCCCGAGAAACCTCGGCTAGATTGGCAAAATTTCGTGCTCATCAATTCAAGAAGGTATTTAAAGAAGCGAACGCGGGTGCGAACTTGTGAGCTCCCGTGAAGCGATCGCAACAATCATGGACTCACTGACAGAGACGATCAACCGACGCACCATCGCTGCCTTGGCTTTTGTTGCGCCAACCCCAGTGCACTCCTGCTGAAACTCGTTACACCTTGTTTTAATGGCCCCTTGAATCGAAAGTGCGACACCCATACCTGAGGATCAAGGTTAAATACCGCCTTTAGCGTGTGAAAAACATTTACCGCCTAAAGCAGGTAAATATTGATATACCTGCCACAGCGTGTAAATTAAAAGAAATTACGCTACCAGGTAAGTCAAATCATGAAAGTAACCAGCGCCAAGCAACTTAGTGCCTGTCTCAAGGATGCCAGGCTTTCGCAAAAGCTCTCCCAAGGCAAAGTGGCCGGCAAGGTGGGGATCAGGCAGGACACGGTGTCCAGCTTCGAGCTCAATCCCGAGTCAACCAAGCTGGAGACCTTGTTCAAGATCCTCGCCGCACTGGAACTCTCCCTCGATATCAGGCCCCGCACCGATCCTGCGGAAAACGCCACGCCTGGCTGGAAGGAGGAGTGGTAATGGCCAGCCTGACGGTCTACATGAACGGATACCGGGTAGGTACCTTTACCAAGGCGACCAATGGTGCTCACCAATTTCAGTACGATGAATCGTGGGTGAAGTTGCCAGGCAGCCGCCCCATCTCGCTCTCCATGCCATTACGCCAGCAGCGCTACCAGGGCGATGAGGCCTATAACTTCTTCGATAATCTGCTGCCAGATAACCCGGAAGTAAGAAACCGGGTGGTGGCGCGCTATCAAGCCGATTCCACCCAACCCTTTGATCTGCTCAGTTGCATTGGCCAGGACAGCGTGGGGGCATTGCAACTGGTGGCTCAGGGCAGACCTGTGCCAGACGTTAAGCGCATTGAGTGCAAGCCGCTCTCTGACGCCGAACTGGAGCAGATCATGACCAGCTACCAGCAAGGGATCCCGCTTGGTATGGTGAGGGAAGAGGACGATTTTCGGATATCCATCGCCGGGGCTCAGGAAAAGACCGCGTTACTCTACCTCGACAACCGTTGGTGCTTACCGCATGCAGCGACCCCAACCACCCACATTATCAAGCTGCCCATTGGCAAGATCGAAAGCCACTCCTACTCGATAGACCTCTCCCAGAGCGTAGAAAACGAATATCTCTGCACCCTGATCGCCAAAGCATTGGGTCTTCCGGTTCCCCATTGCTTCATCATGCAGGTCGGCAAGGTCAAGGCTCTGGCGGTGGAACGCTTCGATCGGCGCTACGCCACGGATCGCAGTTGGATCATGCGCCTGCCCCAAGAGGACTTCTGCCAGGTGTTGAATGTACCGTCAGCACGCAAGTACGAGAGCCATGGTGGACCGGGCATTGCTGACATCATGACGACCCTGCTGGGATCGGCCACGCCGGAGCAGGATCGGTACCTGTTTATGAAGTCTCAGGTGTTGTTCTGGCTGCTGGCTGCCACTGATGGCCATGCCAAGAATTTCTCGGTGTTTATCGAACCTGAAGGGCGTTTCCGGCTTACACCGTTTTACGACATCCTTTCCATGTATCCTGCATTTGGTGGTAAAGGATTACATCCCCGTGATGCCAAGTTGGCCATGGGGCTTACTGCAACCAAGGGCAAAAAATACGCGATAGAGCAGATATTTCCTCGCCATTTTTATCAAACGGCCAAGGCGATTGGTTTTGAACAAGTGCAGATGGAAAAAATCATCAGCGAACTGACGGATAATCTGGATGAGGTAATATCAATCGTTCGTCAGCAATTGCCTGATACATTTCCCACTGAGATTGCAGATTCAATTTTGGGTGGACTCAGTTCGAAAGCGCAACGCTTAAAACGATAATTGACCAATGTGACAAATGCCTCTTGCATCGCCCCAAATGAGCCTCTATCGAGGCTCATTTTTTTTGCGTACGAGCGAGTGAATGATCCATTTTAGATCAAAAAAACAACTAAAAATGCAGAAGCCTGAAGTGCTAATTTTGGCAACATAAAATTTCCTCAGCTAACCTAGACAGACTTAACGGCAATAAGACATTGATTTTAAAGTATTATATTTATTTGATGTTTGACGTATTCTGATGACATTTTAACTCTATTAACAGGTACGGCCTTCTAAGCCGTGGGTCGCAGGTTCGAATCCTGCAGGGCGCGCCATCGATGCACATGAGTTTGATTGCTGTATCGAAGGCAGATTTCAGTGGTGGCTGTAGCTCAGTTGGTAGAGTCCCGGATTGTGATTCCGGTTGTCGTGGGTTCGAGCCCCATCAGCCACCCCATTATTCCCCTCCAGGCTGGGATCAGCCTGATGAGACAGCATCACGCTGTCTGTTTGGACCGGCCACTGGCCGGTCTTTTTGTTTCTGCGCCGCCCGCTTTTTGGCGCAACGCCCCCACCCCATCCTCTGGCGCTCGGCGCCCTGCTCAGGACGCAGTCCGGACCGCCGTCACAAAAATGGGGTTTTCTGCCCCGCTCAAGACAAGCCCTCCCCATGCCATGACCCAGCGCAAGTCCAGGTCTGATCCCTCGTGTTATGGATAAAAAAATTGATAACACGGCTGCCAGGGCGCTCCTTCCTTCTCTTATCCCTTGTACAGGAGCAGCCAAATTCGATGGCACCGATTCATCTTTTCGTAATACGGTCATCCCATCCTTAATCAATTAGCTGAAATATAAGGAGTTATTGATACCCCCCCGATGCCGGTCCAAGGCCCAGCCTGTCACATGCCCCGCCGGTTGCAGGAAAAGTTCCCATACTGAGTTGTCTGCATTCCACATGACTGCCAAGGAGAGACAGAGATGAGTGAAGAAAGCAAATGCCCCTTCAACCACACCGCCGGCGTCGGCAGAACCAATCGAGATTGGTGGCCGAACCAGTTGCGGCTGGATCTGCTGCATCAGCATTCCCCCGGCGCCGATCCCATGGACAAGGACTTTGACTACGCCAAGGCCTTCGCCAGCCTGGATTACAAGGCACTCAAGAAAGATCTGGTCAAGCTGATGACGGATTCCCAGGAGTGGTGGCCGGCGGACTTCGGTCACTACGGCCCCCAGTTCATCCGCATGACCTGGCATGCTGCGGGCACCTATCGCACCACCGACGGTCGCGGTGGCGGCGGCCGTGGTCAACAGCGCTTCGCCCCCCTCAACAGCTGGCCTGACAACGTCAACATCGACAAGTCCCGTCGCCTGCTCTGGCCCATCAAGCAGAAATACGGCAACAAGATCTCCTGGGCCGATCTCCTGATCCTCGCCGGCAACGTCGCCCTGGAGACCATGGGTTTTCGCACCTTCGGCTTTGGCGGTGGGCGGCCCGACGTGTGGGAGCCGGATCAGGACGTCAACTGGGGGGATGAAATTGCCTGGCTCGGGGTCGATCCCGATCGGGTCAAGGGCGATCGCGAGCTTACGGCCCCCTTCGGTGCCACCCACATGGGCCTCATCTACGTCAACCCGGAAGGGCCCAACGCCAGCGGTGACTACATGGAGGCTGCCAAGGACATCCGTTCCACCTTCGGTCGCATGGCCATGAACGATGAAGAGACGGTCGCCCTTATCGCGGGCGGCCACACCTTCGGCAAGGCCCACGGCGCCGCGCCCGAATCCCACAAGGGGCCAGAGCCGGAAGCCGCGCCTCTGGAGGCCCAGGGCCTCGGCTGGATGAGCGACTACGGCAGCGGCCATGGCAAGGACACCGTCTCGAGCGGGCTTGAAGTGACCTGGACCAAGACCCCGGTCCTGTGGAGCAACAACTTCTTTGAAAACCTGTTCAACTACGAGTGGGAGCTGACCACGTCACCTGCCGGCGCCAAGCAGTGGGTGGCCAAGGATGCACCGGAGATCATTCCCGATGCGCACATCCCCGGCAAGTTCCACAAGCCGACCATGCTCACCACCGACCTGACCCTGCGCTTTGACCCCGAGTTTGGCAAGATCTCCCGCCACTTCTACGAGGATCCGCAGGCCTTCGCCGATGCCTTCGCACGCGCCTGGTTCAAGCTGACCCACCGTGACATGGGCCCCATCGCCCGCTACCTGGGGCCGGAGGTACCCAAAGAGGAGCTGATCTGGCAAGACCCCATCCCCGCCGTCAATCATCCCCTGATCGATGACAAGGACGTGGCCCTGCTCAAGGAGAAGATCCTGGCGGCCTCCCTGTCCGTGGCCGAGCTGGTGTCGACCGCCTGGGCTTCCGCGTCCACCTTCCGTGGCTCTGACAAACGCGGTGGCGCCAACGGTGCCCGCATCCGCCTGGCTCCGCAAAAGGAGTGGGCAGTCAACCAACCGGCCCAGCTCGCCAAGGTGCTGCAGGCCCTCGACGGGATACAGCAGACCTTCAACGCCTCAGCCACCGGCGGCAAGCGGGTATCCCTCGCCGATCTCATCGTGCTGGCGGGCGGCGTGGGGGTCGAGCAGGCCGCGAAGAGAGCCGGTGTCGCCGTGACCGTGCCCTTCACTCCGGGCCGGATGGATGCCTCCCAGGCCCAGACCGATGTGGATTCCTTCGCGGTGCTCGAGCCCCTCGCAGATGGATTTCGCAACTACGCGGGCGAGTGCGCGGGCTTCGCGGAGACCATGCTGATCGACAAGGCGCAGCTGCTCACCCTGAGTGCCCCCGAGATGACGGTACTGGTGGGCGGCATGCGGGTGCTCGGCACCAACGCGGGCAACTGCCACGGGGTCTTTACCGCCGCCCCGGGTACCCTCTCCAACGACTTCTTCGTCAACCTGCTCGACATGGGCACGGAGTGGAAGCCGGCGGCGGGCAGCCAGGGAGTCTATGAAGGCCGTGATCGCCAGAGCGGCAAGGTGAAGTGGACCGGAACCCGGGTCGATCTGGTGTTCGGTTCCAACTCCCAGCTGCGCGCCCTGGCAGAGGTCTACGCCAGTGCGGATGCCAAGGAGAAGTTCGTGAAGGACTTTGTGGCGGCCTGGACCAAGGTGATGAACCTGGATCGCTTCGACCTCGCCTGAGGACGCTGGCAGGCGCCCCGTTCCCAACGCCCCGGGAACGGGGCGTTTTTTATGGGCCGCTTCCAACCCCCGGCCTCTCCCCACTCTTCTCGCGGCGGCATCAGCCGGCGGTGATGACGGTGCAGCCCTCCCCTTCGAGCGTCTTGACCAGGACCGGATCCTGCCGGGTGCAGATCAGGTAGTCGAGATCCGCAGCGTGCAGGAAGGGGTAGGAGGCCAGGGACTCCAGCTTGTCGTCATTGCACAGCACCGCCAGCGAGCCGCAACGCTCCGCGACCCGGCGCTTGAACTCGCTGTCCTGGTAATGCACGGCGCTGAAGCCGAGATCCGAGGACCAGGCACAGACCCCCAGGAAGCCGAGGTCGAAGCGGAACTTTTTGGCCGCCTCGGCCGCCGCGATATCAACGGCCCCGCCGACCAGCGGATCCTGCTCGCCACCGAGGAGGATGGTCCTGATGCCGGGTCTCTCCAGCAGCCGGCAGGCGATGGCCGGGCTGTTGGTCACCACCGTCAGGCTCTGGTGCTCCGGCATGAGGGATGCCAGCAGCAGGTGGGTGCTGCTGGCATCCAGGAAGATCAGCTGGTTCGGTTTGACCAGGCTCAAGGCGGCCATGGCCAGGGCCTGCTTCTGCGCCACATGCTGGGTACTGCGCTCGGTCAGGGTCCCCGTCTGGGGCGACAGGGAGATGGCGCCACCGTGGATGCGCTTGCAGCGCCCCTCATCGGCCAGATAGCGCAGATCCCGCCTGATGGTCGCCTCCGTGGTGCCCAGCGGCTCCGCCAGCTCCGCCGCCATCACTTTGTGGTGCGCGGCCAGCAGATCCAGAATGAGGAGCCGTCGCTCCTCCGGTGAATACTTGTCCATGGTGTTCCCTTGTAATGGCCGGGCGATCACCGCCCGGCCCGCCTTACGCCCCCTGCCGCTGCAGTGCGAACAGTTGCAAGATGGTGTGCATGACGGCGTCCTCATCGTTCGAGCGGGTGATGAAATGGGCGGCGTCCTTGGTCTCGTCGTGGCCATTGCGCATGGCGAAGCTGAAGTCGGCGCACACCATCAGCTCGATGTCATTGAGCCCGTCGCCAAAGACCAGGGTCTCATGACGACCGGCGCCGACCAGCTGCTGCAACCTGGCCACCGTTGTCCCCTTGTGCACGCCGGCATTGGCGATGTCTATCCACTGCTGGTCGGACGCCACTATGTAGGCCTCGTCATCAAACTCGCCAAGCTGGCCCCGCAGATCCAGGCAGCGACCCTGCTCGTCATAGACGGTGATCTTCACAACGTCCGCGGTGATGTCACCAAAATCGGCGACCGTCTGCACCTGGGTGTAAGAGCGGCGCACCAGGGCTTTCAGATGATCCGGCACCTCCTCCCGGATCGCCGCGCAGGCGATGACGATATGCTCGCCCGGCAGACGCGCCAACCAACGGATGATGGCCAGGCCCAGGGCGTTACCCAGCAGCTCCTCGACCCGATCGACCTGTTTTCCCGTGCAGGGCGCAAAATGTATCCCCTGCTGCGCCATGGCGGCAACCACCTCGGCGAACAGGGCTCGGTTGTTATCCCCCCTGCTATATGAGGAAGGTGCCGTCCATGTCCGTGATGATGAGTTTGATCATGCTGTTACCTCGGATGTATGCATTCTGATCGCGGTCATTATATCGCCACAATGAACACACACAAACAAATACAGGATCATTTTTGTTCATATGAGCTCAAAATGATCATAGCATGACCTCCTCGCTCGGAGGATCCCAGGCACAGCCCCCTCCTTCGACTGTCATCCAAGGAGACCCCATGTTGTCCACACTCTCCAGTCGGCGGCCCCGGCACGAGCGGCTCGCCACCCGAGCCACCTTCTTATGCTCGGGCTTTGCCACGGCGGCCTGGGCCTCCATCATCCCCTTAGCCAAACTGAACGCCCAGATAAGCGACGCCACCCTGGGCTATGTCGGGGTGTTCTCCAGCCCCGCCCTGGTCGGCTTTGTCGCCGACGCCTTCGGTCTGCCGGCGGCCCTCCACGGCGTCGTTTTGCTGATGGTGCTGGCCCTGCTCCTCAGCAGAGGCGTGGGGCTGGCACCCCGGGCCACCCCTCTTTCTACAACCTGTCAGGAGCTGCCATGAGAAACCCTGTTTTCGGCGACGTGGTATTAAATACCGAGGACATTGCGCTCGGCGTCGAGGTCATCGCCAAACGGCTCAACGCGCGATTCACGGAGGCGGTGGTGATCACCGTGGTGCCGGGCGGCATGCTGTTTACCGCCGATGTCGTCAGGGCGCTGCGCTTTGATATCGCCATGGACTACATCTCCTGCCCCCACACTCCGGGGGAGCGCCACAATGCCTCTCCCATCGTCTTTCACAACAATGTCGGCATCCAGGGCAGAGACGTCATCCTGATGGACGACGCCATCGAATCGGGGGGTACCATGAGGCGGCTGGTCGCGCACCTGCAGGCGTTCGCGCCACGTTCCCTGTCCATCGCGACCCTGTTTGTCAAACCAGGGCGCGTGGCAATCCCCGCCGAGCAGTTTTATGCCTATGAAATGACGAACGATGATCTGCTGGTGGGCTACGGCCTGCCCTGGGAGCACAAGTACCGGAATATCCCCTATGTCTCCAGGTTGAAGAGATAACGGGACGGGACAAGGTTAGGGAGCGATAAACCGATCAGGATAAAACCTGACAGCAAGAGAAGAATTGACCAGACCACGTCCCGGTGTCGCCCGGTGTACGGCCTATGCCACTCCAGCAGGGCTAGTCCACCCGCCTGTCGATACCGGGTAGAGACCAGATTGCCGGTTACCGGAAAAACAAAAGGCCCCGTCTTGCGACGGGGCCTTTTGTTTTATTTGGCGGTGAGGGAGGGATTCGAACCCTCGATACTATCTACCACTCAGTAACCCACTGATTTCATTGCGATAATCATAGATACAAATCTTACTTCTGTACCACTTATCTGTACCACATTTATAGTACAAACAGCCTTTCATACAGCTGTTCGAATGTGTCTACTCTGGTAAAGCTCCCCTTCGGCAATTGTCTGATCATCGGGCGTTCAAGCTTTTTACCATCTGCATTTCCCTTGGTGTGCTTGGCAACTTTATCCCCGAGAGAAGGTAATTTTTCACCCGGAGCCCCGCCAAAGAATAGATAATGGTCTACTTGCAGTGACACATCATCAAAGAACATCCACACAACACATCCAGATGGTTTTGAAGACAACGATTGGTGGATTTTCTGATTGGCGGCTTTTCCGCCCAGCTTAGTCGACTTCAGTTGAATATGCCGTAAGATCCCCTCAGCTTCAACGATGAGGTCATACCCTTTACTATCCACCTCAGACTTTGCCACCTCGATGTCACAACGCCCTGTTTTCCAAGATTTCTTGAGTAGCTCCGCAATGAACAGATGCTCTAGCAATTTTTCCCGGAAAGAAGAATGCGAAGAGTGAAGGCTGTCATCTACTTCTTGTTCCATTTGTTCCCCACTCGTATAGGTCATGATGCTGTACTGATACGATGGACACTCGACACGCTGATACCCAACCGCTTTGCCACTGATGCTTTAGCGATGCCTTGCGATAGAAGATGCAGCACTTCGTCCCGCTTCTCCATCGCTGTCGGCTTCCGGCCCTTGTAGACCCCTTTGGCCTTCGCCAAGGCGATCCCTTCCGCCTGACGCTCCAGCATGATTTCCCGCTCGAACGTGGCGATGGCTCCGATCATCGTCAGCATCAGCTTGCCTGTCGGAGTGGCCGTGTCGATGCCCAGATTCTGGATCTGTAATGTTACCCCTTTGGCGTGTAGCTGGTCTGTGATCTCCAGCAAGTGCCGGGTGTTCCGGGCCAGACGATCCAGCTTGGTGACTTTTAGCACGTCCCCAGACCGGGCGAACTCGAGCATTGCCTGTAGTTGCGGCCTATCCGTCTTGCTACCGCTGACCTGCTCATGAAAAACTTTTTCACACTCCGCCAGAGCTATCAGTTGCTGCTCCAGCGATTGCCCCGTGGTCGAGACACGGGCATACCCGATGATTGCCATGATGGCCTCCAATAGGTTCAAGACCCTGCAAGAAAAACGTGTCAAAACTCGAAAACCAACCCGTGTGACAGGGGTTGCCGGGGGGCTTCCGGTCTGTCACACAGGCATGGTCTATTGAGCGTCCGGCTCCTTCGGCGGAGGCGGCGGTGTCTGCATCGAGTTGACGGCTTCCTTAATGAGGACGCCCAAGGCTGCCAGCAGTGCCGCCTCCAACGCTTTCAGTAACGGGTTTCCTTGCTGCTCATTCATACGCCTGCTCCTTGCTGGATGGCTCCCGACAAGGGGCCAGATGTGATGTATTCCATGGGATTCTCCTATGGTGTTGGTCTCATCTGGCTTATACCGGCGTTTGGTCTGAATGTTGCCTGCTCGTTTTCCTTGTGCTGGTGGGGTTTGGGATTGTTTTTGCCGGGCAATCAACCGGGCAAGATCGTTGCCATCATCTTGATTTGTCTTCTTCGGGTGGCTTGTAGGCTCCCCCCTCGGTGCAGTAAATAGATAAGTCTCTGAGTAACAAAACGGGTATCTATATCGGGCTGGAACAGGCGACACATCAGACACATGCAGCCGAAAAGCCCATGAACACGTTGTTGGATGTGTCGATGAGACTCAAATTGACCAGACACATCACCCCGAAATGTGTCGATTGGTCGTCACTCGCGGCGGGGTTAAACGGTGATAGGCCAGATTGCCGCTATGCCTCTGACTCAACCGCCAGCCAAGCCGCTCTGCAATCGCTTTAAGGTCTCTTCCCGGCTGGGCTGGATATCGTAGATACCCGGCTGGATCGCAGGTATAAGCACTCTGGGCAGAATCTCGCGTGATATCAAGATGTCGGCCATCGCCCGGCTCTGCCATAGCCACCAACAGCCCTTGCAGGTACTCCTCCACGCTTAGGATGCGTCCCTGAGCACGACAGATGGTGGCCCACAGCTCTTGTTCTTCGTGCCGAATCCTGAGCGGCCTGAGGCCCGTCTGCTGCTCGATGTAGGCATCACGCTGCTGGTCTGCTTGGCGGTTCGATGGCTCCAGATGATAGGCTTCGTCAAACTCCAGCAAGTACGCCTCCTGCCGAATCGGTTTGTCAAAATACTTTCCGTCCGGGTCGAACCATTGCAAATCGACTCGGAAATCTATTCGGTAAGGGCCGCAAGAGAATTGCGGGATCACCTGCATTTGCAAACCTGGCTGCTGTTCTTCAAAACAAGCAAGCAACGAAACTAGGTACTCTGTGTAAAACGCTGCCTCATAGCGACTCTGACCTTCCACTCGTGGTAATGATTGTCCGGTCAACCGCTCGATTTCCGCTATCAACGCTGCGTTCAGGTGAGAGCTGGGGCCATAGGTCAGCACAGCCAAGGCTTGCAAGGGAGTCCACATCCCTAATCCATTATCAGGTTCGGGAACCTCTGGCAGGTCAAGTCCCTGTACCTGCCGGATGTTGCTGATTGCCCGCCTGACGTACTGACTGTACCGCCCATTGAAGCCGGGTATCTGCGAGAGCGTACCCCGTGGATCGATAAGCCCTTGTGCAGGAGGCCCGATAAAAATGTCTGTAACGTTCAATGCAGCCTCCTACGGCCTCTTTGCTTCCTTTTATCCGGCATCAGCCGGGATGGGGGCCAATGGGATGGCTTCAACAGCAGCTAGCTTTTGGCTCAACGTATAGGTTCCATAATTTCGCCCTGTCGCTGTCCTCTCGCCGTGTTGGCTGTGACCCGTGATGGCGTTCTGGATATCCTCACGAGCCCCTGCATCCCGCATGAAATTGATAAAGGTGTGCCGGAAGCTATGGAACGGCTGAATATCTTCTCGCACGATGTTGAGCTTTTCACGTAAGTAGCGCTGCCACCACACACCCAGCCGCACATGGTAGTTCTGCTTGGGGCCAGAGGGATGCAACAGGGGGAACAGGCGGCCATCAGCAGGTAAGGTGCGAACATAGTCCAGTAGACCAAGTGCTAGCAGATGGGGATGCACCGGAATGTCCCGGTTACTGCTGCGGTTCTTCACACTCTGATCTTCCCGCAACTCCGCCACTCGGAAGGACCAGACGCCATCCTGCTGCATCAAGTCTGCCACGTAGAGCTGACAAATCTCCTCGGCTCGAGCCCCCGTATAGTAGAGCATCAGCGGCACCCAGTAGTGAGCCTCCCCGAATCGGGTATGCTGGGTACGTCTCACAAACAAGGGGGAACCGAACACGGTCGCCAGCTCGGTCGCGGTGTACGGGCGTTCCGGTTCGGCCAGTGGGTTGACCGCCGTATCTGCATAAGTGAGCCCGTGAGCCGGATTGTACTCTAACAGTCCATCTTCAACCGCAAGCCCTAACACGGCTGACAAGGCTCGTCCCAGCTTTTTGACCGTGGCAGCCGACAGGCAAGGCAGGTTGTGCTCTTGGGCATAGGCAATCTGCTGTCGTAACGGCATGGCCGACACATCTTGCTTGGGACGGGTTGGCAGTTGTTCCATTAGATTACGGAACTCGGCAACGTCCCTCTTATGGATCTCCTCGATACCTTTATCGCCTAGCAGTTCGACAAACCGATCAACGGCCACCTGATACTCAAGGATGCGTCCCTCGGCCTTCTTCGGTTCTCGCCGCCGGACAGTGGTCTTGTAGCGTTCAAACAAGGCTGACAGGCGAAGTCCACGCGTCCCCATGAGCGGGGCGGTGGTGACTCCAGTTGGTACGAGGGGGATCTCAGGTTGGCCGATGCGTCTCTGCATGGCGTTAGTGCGGGTATTCTGCTGGACGGCCACCGACAGCTGTAGGAATTTACCCGCAAGAAGCAGAGCGAGAGCCTGATAGTTGGCCGACCCGACGAACAGGCAGAGGCCTGATGCACGAAGAGCCTCGTCAGTGTAAGGCTTCATCCACGTGAGGAAACGGGTGAGCCTTGCGGCTCTGTCCTTGTTAGAGATACCCGGTTGGCGTCTTTCAACATCGGCCAGTAAGGTCTGCAAGATATCTGCTGGCTCGATGGTAGAACCTGCATCCTGTAGGGGGATGAAACGAGCACGTACATCCGGTTCGTCAAGACACTCTATCATCGAGTTGTACCAACAGTCCGCCGCGTTGGATAGGTCGAGGGGCTGCACTACTAGATCAATCTTGGCGGCCTCTAGTAAGCGATGTAGCTCATCCAGCACAGGTAGGGCAGCCCGAAGGGCATGGGGCTTACTTTTGGTATTCAGGGAACGCTTGATCTCACCCTTGTTGATAACAGGGCGGAGTGCTTTGGGGATGACAACACGGGCATACCACGTGCCATGACGGTCTTGGATTAGATTGCTCATAGACCTCATTTTGTACCACCTTTTTGTACCACCTCGGAAGTGTCGGGATGGAAGGGTTGATCACAAAATCGCTATGAAATCAGGAAGTTTTTGACCTATAAAGAAAAACCCCCGCTCGAAAGCAGGGGTTATCAATGTGGCGGTGAGGGAGGGATTCGAACCCTCGATACGTTGCCGTATACACACTTTCCAGGCGTGCTCCTTCAGCCACTCGGACACCTCACCAAATTTTACTGCTTGAAGTGGCTTTCGGAGCACGCTGTGCGTGCATCTTGCCGACTTCGTCGGTGGGCAGCCTCTCGGATACCGCACCAAATTTCTGTCTGTGGTTTAACGTGTTCAGCCAACACGATGTTCGCTGCGCCGTTGCGCTGGAACGGGGCGTAATTTAGGGGAAAGCCCCGCCGCCGTCAACGGCTTTTTAGCCGCAGCGAACCGTTCGCACATTAAACGCACAGTTCAGGTGCTGAAGTCAGTGAACGGATTCCGGTGCGACCTGGATTTCCGGCAGATTGAGGAAGCCAAGGCGTTCACATTCGGAAACCACTTCATGGGTGGCTGCCGTGGTGCTTTCAACGAACAGCAGGAACTGTTCGACGGTGAGACCCGCCTTGGTAAAGACGGTGTGACCCACAACGAGGCGTGGCAGGTTGTCATCGATGATGTCGAGGAACACCTTGAGGGACGGATATTGCATGTTGAGACGACCCAGTTCGGCCACCAGGGGCAGCAGCGATGAGGGGCGCACCTCCAGCTCGGATGAGAACAGCAGCCCTTCCTCTTCCACGAAGATCCGGCTCTCCTGGATGCCCTCGACGGACTGCAGGGAGACCATGTGGATGCCATGACACTGATCGCACACATAGTGCTCGATCCGGGCCTGTTGCAACCAACGCATTATCATTTCAGAGCTGGGGATATTCATCATTTTCACGACACGGTAGAGATCAAGGGGCGCAGTCTAAACCAATTTTCAGACAACCAAAAGCACACAGGCCGGATCCCCGTCGTCTCGCTTCTTTTTGACAGGCCCTGTGCCTATACTCAGCCATTCTCGTAGCGCACTCGCCTCCAAAGAGCCCGATGACCATCCAAGAAAAGTATCGCCTGCACCTCAAATCCCTCTCGGATGAACTGCTCGCCCTGCAAAAACCCATCCGTATCCTGGATGCCATCAAATGGCCCCGTCACCTGCAAAGCGACTTTCTGGCAAGTGGCGGCAAGGCACTGCCCGCCATCGACAGGCATTTCTATGAATCCCTCCCCCTGGGGTTCGATCCCCGCAACAAGTACCTTGAGCTCAAGGAGCTGAGGGACAGGATCCGCCGGCGCCTCGGCCCCCAGGACGATCTCGGCCGGATCCTGCAAGAGACGGTGGATCAGTACATGGTGGTCATCGAGATGCTGCGCCAGCGCGGACAGCCGGACTTTCAGCGCTACAGTCAGCGGCTCTACGGCTCGGCAAGCGATCACCTGCGCGGGGATCGCAAGACCCTGAAGGAGCTGGGGGCCAGATTGTGCGACATCTTCTCCCTGCCCGGCGCCCGCCACCTGGTGCGCCCGTACCCCAAGGAGTTCGAGGGGGAAGCCGCGGTGGCGAGGTTGCAGGGCAAGCTGTCGAGCTACTTCAGCGACGGCACAGTCCAGGTCAAGCTCAGCGATGGCATCGTCTCCGATGCCGCCGCCGGGGGGGATTACATCAAGCTCAACTCCCACGCCCGTTTCTCGGAACTCGATCTACAGGTGCTGGAGGTACACGAAGGCTGGGTTCACGTCGGCACCACCCTCAACGGCCGCCAGCAATCTTACGCCACCTGGCTCGGCGCCGGCTCGCCCCGCATCACCGCCTGTCAGGAGGGGTTGGCAGTACTCATCGAGACCCTCACGTTCAGCTCCTTCCCGGACAGGGCCAAGCGCATCTCGGATCGGGTCATGGCCATCGACATGGCGGAGCGTGGCGCCGATTTCATCGAGGTGTTCCGCCACTTCGTGGCCAAGGGGGCCAGCGAGCACGACGCCTACAAGATCACCCAGCGGGTGTTTCGCGGAGGCATGGTCGAGGGGGGCGCCTGCTTTACCAAGGATCTCTCCTATGTGAAGGGCTATGTGGAGACGGTGAACTTCATTCGCAGCGCCGTGCTGGAGGGAGTGCCGGAGATCCTGCCCATGCTGTTCGTCGGCAAGGTGACCCTGGACGACATCCCCGTGCTCTATCAGCACTATCTGGAGGGGCTCATCGACGCTCCTCGCTACCTCCCTCCCATGTTTCGCGACCTCACAGGGCTCTACGTCTGGTTCGGCTTCGCCTCCGGCATGTCCCTGGTGGACATAGGCCGGGTACAGCAGCATTTTCGCCAGCTCTTCCACCGCCTGCCGGCGGCAGACCCCATCATCGCCCCTGTCGACATCGAGATCGACTGACCCCCATAGACAAAGAGGGCGCCAGATAGGCGCCCTCTTTGGTGTCCAGGCTGCACGAGCCAGCCATGGGTTATACCAATCAGATTAAAGATGTGATCTAATTGCTCTATTCTGGTTTCACTGTACTCAGTATGTCCGATCCAAT
>NZ_JAPCIY010000050.1:0-32465 GCF_027707645.1 Aeromonas sp. QDB30
AGGGCGTGCATCGAGAAGACAGATTATCCCATCCCGGCAGAACTGATGCCGTCAACCCCGTCCTGGTGAATAGATACCTAGTGGTGATGTCATCAAGTAGCGCAAGTTGAGCATCACTGAGGGCATCGAGTCTACCCCAACCAAGGAGGGGCATAATGTTATTGTCAGTCCATACCCTTTTCTACCTTGTGACGTCAGTTGGTCAGTCAGCACCAAAGAGGTCTCTGGTGTAAACCTTGTCAGCTACATCGGCCAACTCGCCAGCCATCCGGTTGCAGAGGATCACATCACTGATGGTTTTAAATTCGCTCAAGTCGCGAATTATTCGGGAGTTAAAGAAGGTGTCTGTCTCGATGGTCGGTTCGAATACCACCACCTCGATCCCCTTGGCCTTGATCCGCTTCATGATCCCCTGGATCGCGGACGAGCGGAAGTTGTCCGAGCCCGCCTTCATGACCAGGCGGTGGATGCCGACCACCTTGGGATTGCGGCGCAGCACGCTGTCGGCAATAAAGTCCTTGCGGGTGGTATTGGCATCGACGATGGCGCGGATCAGGTTGTTGGGCACTTGGCTGTAGTTGGCCAGCAATTGTTTGGTGTCCTTGGGCAGGCAATAACCGCCGTAGCCAAAGGAGGGGTTGTTGTAGTGGCTGCCGATGCGCGGATCCAAGCCAATCCCCTCGATGATCTGGCGGCTGTCAAGGCCATGAGCCTGAGCATAGGTGTCCAGCTCGTTAAAGTAAGCCACCCGCATGGCCAGATAGGTGTTGGCAAAGAGCTTGATGGCCTCGGCCTCGGTGCTGCCGGTCAGCAGCACGGGCACATCCTGTTTGATGGCACCCTGTTGCAGGAGCTCGGCAAACTGTTGAGCCCGCTCGCTGCGCTCGCCCACCACGATGCGCGAGGGGTGCAGGTTGTCATAGAGTGCACGGCCTTCGCGCAGGAATTCGGGGGAGAAGATCAGATTCTCGGTACCCAGTTCACGGCGCATCCGCTCGGTAAAGCCCACCGGAATGGTGGATTTGATCACCATCACCGCCCGTGGGTTGATGGCCATCACATCGCGGATCACCGCCTCGACCGTGCCGGTATTGAAGTAGTTGGTCTCGGGATCGTAGTCGGTGGGGGTGGCGATGATCACAAAGTCGGCCGCTTCATAGGCTTCAAATTTGTCCAGCGTCGCCTTGAGATTGAGCGGCTTGTCCGCCAGATAGGCTTCCAGCTCTTTATCCGCGATGGGAGAGCGGCGTCCATTGATCATTTCAACCTTCTCTGGCACCACGTCCAGGGCGATCACCTGATGGTGTTGCGCCAATAGTACCGCATTGGAAAGACCGACATAGCCGGTTCCTACAATGGTGATTTTCATTATATCATTCTCAGGTAGACGAACTTTAAATTAGCATTTTTTTGTCAATGTCATATCGAATTGAAAAAATATTTTTATATTTTAACTTCTATTTTTTTTACAATAGTTAGGTTAGAGCTGAAGTTATAAAATACAGCTATGATGTTGATGAGGCCCATCTCCCCATTATTAATGGGAAACATTGCTTTGAAACCGTATTTTTTACTCTCTTGACCACCAATAGCTTTTAAAACATCAGGGCGTTCACACCTAATAAAGGAATCTGGTAATATTTCGTCACTACCATTCAATATCATAATAGATAGTATTTCATTCCCTTCGATGTCTGACCAACCTGTAAGGCTGATATTATGAGTGCCAAGTTCAATGCGATCTATATACAAATGCCCTTTCTCTTGAATCTGTGGTGGGGGGGTATCGGTTGCTATGCTATATAGGTGTAGGTCTTCAACTTCATTTCTATCGTGATAGAAGAACTGTTCCTCTGCTCGTATTTTCTGTGGATCTTCACTTGAAATTGTAGCACGTCCTCTAAGTTTCTTTTTCGTCCATTCTTGATGGCTTTTAGTGAAGTAATGATTCAAAATAAGATGGGAGGAACAGAATTCTTTGGCAATACCATCATGCCCAATATCGCAAGGAAGGCCATTAGAGTAACATGGTTCACCTGATGTCTCTATAAAATGGCAACTTCTTACGACGCCGTTACAATTACTTCTGATAATACTTTTAACCACTCGATTGGCAGGGAATGAAAATTCAGCTCTTTTTGTAAATGTTTCCAGGACAGGTTTGTTTATTTTTTCTTTTATTCCGCTTGAGCCAAAAATAAGCCAGTTAACTACAACTGTTGTGTAGCTAGAGGGTATTGAGTCAAGAATTTCAATGATGCTTTTATTGTTTCTAGAGTGAAGGAACTCATCGGAATCAATGAATGCAATCCACTCATCATCAGTATTTCTATTGATGCAATGCTGATACGCTTGTAACTGCCCAGGCTGTATGGGCCAATCGCAAATATCTACTAGATCGTTGTGTTTCCATGATGTTATTTTTTCATAGGTATCATCATCACAATTGTTCAAGTATATATAAAACTTCCCTACACCAACTAAATAATGAAAATCAAGCCACTCTTGTACATAGAGCCCTTCATTTTTAAAGATTGCGCAAATTGCCAGTTTGTTTCTCATTTCATCCTACTTTTGCAAACGTATACTCTACACCCGACATGACTTTAATTTCTTCATTCTGAGTACTCTTGCAAAGAAATTTGCTTGAGCATGCAGATATGGAAATTATTCTTTCAATCGCATGAGCAATTGTGCCATCGACCTGACCCGCCTCAATATCAAAGTCATCGTCGGTTAATCCCAAACTGAGCAGGGGTTTTAAGGCATCGACCCGTGCAAAGAACATGGTGCCGGCCACAAAGTTCAGCTCGCGAATATCGTCGAGTTTGTAGCCCATGCGGTAACACAGTTTTTCAACGTTTCCAGCATTGGAGCCCCAGTAGAAATTCATCGGCACGATATGGCCTTCTGGCCCAATAATACCGACCTTGGACTGTTCCTTGAAGATAGCCATGGCGTTGTCGATGGCGTCGGGGGTGATCAGCTTGGCATACAGATCATCGCGCCATATATCGCCATCTTCACGGTGCTTGGAGCGCTTGGTGTGCACCTTGACCAGATAGTCATACCCCTCTGACACCACGGTATTCATGATTTTCAGGAAGGGCAGCACATCCCGGCCACGGTTTTCCAGCGCCAACAGATGGTAATCGATACCGGATGCTTGCAACAAAGCCTGTGCGGCTTGTTCCTGCTGATATGGCGTTGTGACAAAAAGCTTGATCTGACAAGAGCTCACTCCCTGCAACTCGGCGATGATCTCTTCGAGAATGTCTAGGTAAAAGGCGTGGATGACCACCGCCAACTTGCTTTGATGTGGGTTGATGGCCTTGCTGCAAAGTTGGGCACGGATTAGCGCGGTACGGGTAGCTTCCAGATAACCAAAGCCATAAGCTTGATCGGGTTCAAGGTGAGCGCCTTCGGCCCATTCGTTCCAGGCATTGATAAAGACGAAGCGCTCCTCGGGATTGTGGATGCGTTGTGTCGTCTCAAGGGCCGCATTGAACAGCCATCTTTGATACAGGCAAGGTGAGCTGCCGTACAAAATGGTGCCGTTGTTTTTGCGTCTGGCCGTATTGTCCCAGCTAGGTGTGACACCGCGGAAGAACTGATAGCCAGGGTCGGTGTAGTGCTCGCTGCGTTTGACCAGTTCACTCCAGTCATAAATATTACCGGTGAACTCATCAGACAAATTCGGGATTTGATGAGTGATGTTGGGAATATTGGAGTTATTGGGTGGGAATTCGATGGCCGCATCAATGCCATATACCTCAGGCGATTCTTTTTCGAAAGATTGCGTGTATGCCATGTAGATTTCACCGATGCCATTTTCACGGCACCAGCTACGCCAGCGCTCAACGGTCGCCTTGGCATCAGGAAGCAGACTAGGCCGATAGATAGTGAGCAGTGGCTTGCCATCTACGCGGATATAACGTGGGTCTCGCATATATTTAGAGACATACTTGATAAACTCAATATCATCAGCGGGGCTGTGATCTTGTGCGATCAAGATCTCGCTTTCCAGCCCATCCCAGCGGCGGCACCAGTTTTCATTCGCCCAGCACAGGCTGAATGGCAGATCCAGATCGCTATGTTCCAAGTAATTTAGCAGCGGCTGTTCCAACAAGCGATGACCGGCAAACCAGTAAAAATAGAAGCAGAAGCCGTCGATGCCATACTGTTTGGCTAGCGCGATTTGTCGGCGCTGTGTCTCGACATCCAGCAGGTTGTAGTAACCCAGTTCATCTGGCACATGTGGCTGGTAGTGCCCTTCATACTGCGGCTTGGCTGGCTTGACATTGGACCACTCGGTGAAACCCTCTCCCCACCATTCATTGTTTTCAGGAATGGCATGGAATTGCGGCAGGTAGAAACAGATGGTTCTGACAGGTGACTGGAAATCAAAATCAAGCTGGCTCTTCTTGATATAGACAGGCGCAGGGATGCCATCTTTAAAGAGAGATGAACTGGCCTGTTTGCACACGCGTCCTTCATTGATCCCTTGGGTAATATAATGGATTAGCGGATTAACGCCTGCTTCTTTGACATCTGAGTTGAATTTCAGGTAGAACTTAGTTGAAAACTCGGTGCTCGGATCACGAAGCATTCTCCAGCCATACTTCAAATAATGCTCGGCAGGATCCATACCCAGATGTACTACATCAGGGTATGTTTCTTTATACCACTCACCATCAAACAGGTCAGAGCCATTAAGGATATCTTTAAAGAACTGCATTTTTATTCCCGTTTTATTTTATGCTTATGTAAATATCAAGACTGTGAGCGACACAGTCGACCTTCATGCTGCCCATGAATAATAAAATGGAGCAATGGATTGACATCGCCAGTGGCTACATCAGGATACATATTCAGATACCAATTGGTATCAAATCTTGGGCTCGGGTTATAGCCAACTTTTGCACCAATATTCAGATAGTGTTCAATTGCGGATTCGGCCTTAGTCGCATCAGGATATTGCTGGCGGTACCACTGCTCGTCGAAATACCCAGACTCTGCAATCTTGTTGATCTGATTCATGCTGTATGAAGGCTGCTCTTTGAAGGGTTTTGCCAATGCCCTGACGGGGGCGGTCAGGCGCCAAGAGACGGTGCCCTTGAGCTTGTTGATACGAGCCTTGAGTTGCTCAATCTGCTGCTCACTCTTTATGAGTTCTCTCGATTGTTGTTCTACCAGATTTGTCATGGTCGCCAGTTCAGCAAAGCGCTCGGCAATATTGGCTTCCAGCCCCTTGTTCTGTTTGGTTAACTCACTCGCTTGCCCTTCGAGCACTGCCTGCTGGTGGGCAGCTTGCTGCTGGTTGGCGGTTAGTTGCTGTTGCAGCTCTGCTTGGCTTTGGGCCAGCTTGACTCGCTCTGCTTGCCAGGTTTGTTCACGAGCCAGAAGGGTATCGTGTATCTGCTGCTTTTCTGCTGTTAGCGAGGCCAGCGACTGGTCACGCTCTTCCAGCCAGTGAGTCAGGCTCGCTATCTCAGTGAATCGCTCATTTAGCCCGTGCTCCAAGGCGTCAATCTTCTGCTGCTTCTCGGCGTCCAGCGAAGCCAGCTCGGCATGAGCTTGCTGATACTGCGCTTGCACGCTCTGCATTTGCTGCTGCGCGGCCGAGAGCGTGGTGGCAAGCTGCTGATGCGCCGCATCCTGGTCATGGATGGTCTGGGTGTACTCGGCAATCAGCTGAGTCTGCTCTTCGAGCAGGCGGGTCAGGGTAGCGGTTTCGTCAAAACGCTCGTTCAGGGCCCGATGGAGTTCGCCGATCTGTTGCTGTTGCTCATTGAGCTCGGTCTTAAGGCGCAGCTCTTGTTGCTGCCAGGCATGCTGGGCGGCATCGTGCTGCTCACGCTGGTTGGCCAGGTTGCTCCGCCCCAGTTCGATTTTCTTGTTCAAATGGATCTGCTCCTGACGCAGGGTATCGCGTTCATGGCCGAGTGCGTCATGCTGGCTTTCCAGCAAGCCATAGGACCGTTGCAGCTGGATATTGGTCTCATTCTGGTCTTGCAGTTCCTGGAGCAGTGCCTTGGCCCGCTCTTGCAACAGTCTGACAGTGTCATCTTGCTCGGCCAGCGAACGTGCTTGCGCATGTTGAGTTCGAAGGGATTGCTCCAGTTGATGCTGCAAGTCTGCGAGTTGGCGTGATCCTTCCGTGAGCGCCAGGTTGCTATTACCCAGCGCCTGGGTCAGTTGTGCGGTGCGCTGCGTTTCTTCATTGAGTTGCAGTGTTTGATCATTGAACTGCTGCTGCAACTGGTGCCGAGCCTGTTCATGGGCGATGGCGTGTTCCTGTTGCTGCTCCAGCTGACGCTGCAGTGCTTGTTGAGCCTCATTAGCCTGCGCCTGCTGGCCGAGCAGCGATTGTTTTTCCTGGGCAAGCTGAGTGAGCTCTTCAGCGGTTTGCGCGAGTTGCTGGGTGGTTTGCGACAGCGCACTCTCCAGATTCTGCTTGGCGGCTAGCACCTCTTCGCGTTGCTGTTCGCTGGCGGCAAGGCGAGCGTGAGTATCCGCGGCTTGCTGTTGCAGCATCTCGAGTTCGGATGTCAATGCCGCGGTGCGTTGCTGCTGTGCCGCCAGCTGAGCCTCTTGTACCTTGCTCTCTTCCAGTTGGCGCTCGAATGCTGTCAATTGATGGTGTTGGGCGGTGATGCGCTCGGCAAGGCGACCTCTTTCGAGCGCCTGCTGCTCATGCAGTTGCTGTTGCTCCATCTGCAGGTTGTCTCGCTGAGCGGCCAGTTGTTGCTTGAGCTGGCTGTTTTCCCAGCTATCACCGCAGGCCTTGCCCAGGCGAGAGAAGATATCTTGTACCTGCTTGGTGGCACGGGCATTGGTGAAAAGGTCATAGAGGTTCTTCATCTCTGGCACCTGCTCACTGCCCACTCCAATCACGCCAAGGCCATGACCATGGGCAAATTCAAAGTGGGGGTACTGCTGCTTGAGCTCATCCAGCAACTGGAATACGCCAAAGCCGCGCTCCCTCACATTGGTGTCGTGCATGATGACAACGGCCCGGTCAGAGAGCTTGGGCAGCCAGCTTTCAAAGTCATGGCGCACGGCGTCTAGGGTGTGAAGGCCATCGATATGGAGCAGATCTATGCTCCCTTGAGGGAAATGTGCCAGCGCCTGGTCGAAGGTGCTGCGGATCAGGGTGGAGAAACTGGAGTAGTGCTGCTGGTTGTATTCAGAGACCTGCCCATAGACTTCCTCGCCATATACCCCTGCATGTTCATCGCCCCCCCAGGTGTCAACGGCAAAGCAGAGGGTTTCCAGGTCGAGCTTTGTCACAGCCTGGCAAAACGAGAAATAAGAGCTGCCGTAATGGGTTCCCAATTCCACAATTTTGCGAGGGCGCAGGCTTTCTACCAGCCAGAAGGCAAAGGGGATGTGCTCCAGCCAGGCCGATTGAGCGATATAGGTTGGACGCCAAAAAAGGGAGCGCTTGAAAATCACGTCCAGCTCGGTATTGGGCTGCACTACGGGCTTTTGCTTGCGGTTTGCCACTGAACGGCTGTTGTTTTGACGGTCCATGGGGGTGTGTCTCTTGGGTATTTGAACAATGAATCAATCGAGGTGGCCACTGTTGTGACCACGCTCTTGAGGGGTTAGCCAAGGTCGAAGACCCGGGTTGGAATACGATATGGGTTAGCTATCCGGGGCGTTTATTGTCAGTCCTGATGCTCACGCAAGGTGGCCAAGCCCATCACGATCAGGCCATAGAAGAGGATAAGCAGCACGCTCACCGTAGCCAGGTTATAGAGACGGCGAGGGTATTCAGCATCCTGGGCCAGGCTCGGTTGACTGATGACCAGCAAGTGTTTGAGCTTGCGGTATGCCTCTATTCTGGCCTGCTCCAGGCTGATGAGGCCCGTCTTGTAGAGATCCGCCGCCAGGGTGGCCTGGGTCTGCACATCCATATAACCGGCGGTAATCTCGTTCATGGCCTCTTTATCCTGGCCGGTGAGTTTGGCCCGCTCCTGTTCCAGTTGCCTGGTCAAGGCGTCGACCCGGCTTTGTACCGAAATGACCGCGGGGGCTGTCTCTTTCATGTAACTGCGCAGTTGCTTTAGTTGCGCCTGCTGGTTCACCAGCTCGCCCTCAATCTGGCTGACGACCCCGAGACGCGCGCTGCTGGTGGATTCGGGGCTGATGAGTTGGTGGCTGTTTTGAAATGCCAAGACCTTGGCCTTTTCGCCCTGAAGTCGTTGATAAGCGCGATCAACCTCTTGTTCAACAAAAGCCAGCTGCTCCAGCGCCACCTGATGCCCCAGCTTGTTGATAAAGCGCTCGGACTCCTTGAGCATCAGCCCTACCACTTGCTGGCCATATTCGGGATCAAACGCCTGTAATTCGATGGTGAGTACACCCGACAGCTCATCAAGGCGCAGCGTCAGGTGCTGGCGGTAGTATTCGATGAAGTCTTCCCGGCTGACATCCTGTGGCAGGCGGGAGAAATAGTCGGCCTTGTCACTCTGGTAATGGGCTTTGAGGCCGAGCTCTTTATCCAGCTTGGCCAGCAGATCCCAGGATTTCAGGTACTCCTGGATCAGCAGCACATCCTGATGATTGCTGCCACCCAGCCCCAGCATAGAGAGGGCATCGGGCAGCATCTTGATCTGATCCGCCTGCTTGATCATCAGCTCAGCCCGGCTCACATAGCGATCCGAGGCGATGACGCCGAGATAGAGGGCGGCAATGGCAAAACAGGCGACGACCCAGAGAAAGCTGCCGAGTTTGAGGCTCTGCTGCCAGGAGCGGTGGGCAATCTGAAAACCGCTGGAATCGATAAAAAAGCGTTTGGGCTCATTGCCGAGCTTGCGCAGTTTGCGCACGAGGCGTGAGGGTCTTTCCGATCTGATAGGTTGAGTCATATTGGGTGCAGCTTGTTAAAGATCCTGATAAATGCGGATGGCGTCGTCGATATCGTCGAACACTTCCAATGCAGCGTTGCGCAGCAGTATTCCCATGTCGCACTGTTGGCGCAGGTTTTTCATGTCGTGGGATACCATGATAAGGCTCGCGGTCTCGCGTTTTTGATTGAACGTATCGATACATTTCTGTTTGAAGCGGGCATCCCCCACCGAGGTGATCTCATCGGTCAGATAAATGTCAAAGTCAAAGGCCATGCTGACGGCGAAGGAAAACTTGGACTTCATGCCGCTGGAGTAGGTTTTGATCGGCAACTCGAAGTGCTGGCCGATTTCGGAAAACTCCTTGACCCACTCCTCCACGGCACGGCTATCGCGCACCCCGTGGATGCGACAGACGAAACGGGTGTTCTCCCGCCCTGTCATGCTCCCTTGAAATCCGCCGCCAAGGGCCAGCGGCCAGGAGACACGGCAAAGACGGGTCACCTTGCCCTGATTGGGCGTATCCATGCCCCCCAACAGGCGAAGCAGGGTGGATTTGCCCGCCCCGTTGACCCCCAGAATACCGATGTTGCGATCCCGCGGCAGCTCTATGCTCACATCGCGCAGCACATAGTTGCGGCCAAACTTGGTGGGGTAATACTTGGAAACATTGTCGAGAATGATCATGTTATTCCGCACTCATTGGCGATCAACTGGCGATCAGCCGGCGATGATTCAGGCGATAGCAGCTCATGGCAAAGGTCAGCAGCAGCAAGGTGATGCTGGCGAAATAAGCCCAACTGACACTGGGGCTGCTGTATCCCGCGATCCAGCCGCTGCGTATCAATTCGAGGGCATGTACCAGTGGGTTCCACAAAAACCAGTGCTGGTACTGCACCGGAATGGCCGCCAGTGGATACATCACGCAAGAGATAAACATCAGCGGCATCATCAATAGGTCGAGGAACTTGTTCGCTTCCTGGAATAGCTTGCCGATGACGCAAAAGACGATACCGAGAGAGAACGAGAACACCATGAGCAGCAGATAGCCGAGGATGACTTGCAAGGGGTCTGCCGGGATGGCATCAAAACCGAACCAGAGCAGTCCCAGCACCAGGATAATGCCCACCATCATGCCCACCATCACCTCTAGCATAAAGCGGGCAACAAAGGTGGCGAAGGGGGTGACCTGGCGGTAGCAGAACAGCCCCATATTGGCGTTGACCGCAGATTTAAGCTGACTCACCACCTTGTTGAAAAACATGAAAGGCAGGTACCCGGCCGTGATAAAAACCTGTACAGGCACGCCCCCGAAACCACTCTGGCTGCGCATCCCGAAAATCAGACTAAATGCGCTGATCATCAATAGAGGGTCGAGCAGGGCCCAGGCATAGCCAAGCCGGTAACTGCCGAATCGGGTCTTCAGCTCACGGATAAGCAAACCAAACGTCACATCGCGCAGCACCTGCAAGGGTGTTCGAGGTGTTTGATTGAGAATGGGTTTATGCATTGGGTCTTTTACCCTATGGCAGGCTCGCCGATTGGCGAGCCTGCATTGTTCGGTGTGGGCGGTTTAGTTGATGGCTACGTTCGCCGCCACGGCGATCTGATAGATGATCTGGGTAATGTCTTTGACAGACTGCATGGTTTTGCTGTCAACCTTGGGCAACACCATGAGCTGATCCCCTGGCTGAACACTCCCCTGACCCTTGAACTCTACCAGCCCGTTGGCATGCACCACGGCGATGCGCTGATCATTGGCTCGCTCGGTAAACCCGCCGGCCCAGGCGACATAATCATCGAGGTTGGCATTGGCGTTGTAGACCACGGCCTGTGGCATCAGCACCTCACCCCCCACCTGGATAAGGTCAGTCTTGTTCGGGATCACAATCTGGTCACCTTGTTCCAGCTGAATGTTGGCGATGATGCCCTTGTCGGCGACCACGACCTTGCCCAGAGGCTGAATCTTGCGAGCCTTGTCCACAAACTGCATGACCAGTTCGGCCTCTTTGGCACGGATGGTCGCCTCACCATCCGAACTGGCCGGCGCGGTGAATACGCTGCGCTCCAGCCGGTTGAGCGATTCCTCCAGCATCTCTTTTTGCCGGATGGCCACGCTCTTACGCATCAGATAGATGGATTGGTAATCGGCCAGATCCGGGTTGATCGGAATGTGGTTGAGCAGATCGTGCAGCTTGGTCTCTTTGCGGACGGTGAAGTAAGAGGGCCCCATATAACTGCCGGTGACCTGCACATCGTAAACTTGCGCATGCATGTCATCGTTAAACAGCACCTTGTCGCCGTCCTTGAGTTGGACCTGGGCAAAATCTTTGTAAGGCAGATAAATAGAGAAGGGACCGTTTGCACGATCGCCAATTACCCCGACATGACTCACCTTGGCGAGGGGCAGGGCATAATTGATGAGCTCAGAGCCCTGCGTATTGCGCTGCTTTAATTCGAAGCGGAATGGGTTGCGAACCTTGCCAGCCACGTTGATCATCGGCCCTTGGGGTTCCACCAGGATCACATCCTGATCCTTCAGGGAAAGCTTGGGCATTTTGCCTTTTTGCATGAACTCATACAGGTCGATCTGCTGGAGGACCTGGTTTTGGCGCAAGACCTTGATTTGACGGTAGCTACCACGCTCTGAATCAATGCCACCCGCCCGCTTGAGGAAATAGAGCACGCTGTCAGACGATTGCCCGGCATATTGGCCTGGGCGGATCACCGGCCCCGTCACGAATACACTCACTGGGGTTGTCGTCAGTAAATTGACGTAAATGTTGACATTGTTGGTGAATACATCGCCAATCTTGCTGGTTACCAGATTATTGACTTGGCTGGCTGGAACATTCTTGACATTGATTGGGCCTACATCAGGGATGAAGATATTGCCCTGATTGTCGACCGTTACCACATTGGAGAAATTGACGGCGCCCCAGATCCAGATATTCAGCTTGTCACCTGGTGCTATCAGGTAATTGTCATTCAAGCCATCACTGCGTTCGGTTTCATATCCACCTGCAAACAGGTTGGCACCGTAGGGGGGAGGAAGTCCGGCCTCGGCCTGTGGCAGTAACTTCCGAACATCTGCCTCACCTGGCAGCAACATGCCCTGCCGATTTTGTTGCGCAAAACTGCCGGTTGTTGAACTCGTGTTGGCCTGACCACTCAACGATGACTGGCCACCAAGTTGGGGCCGACTGTTATCGCCTGAATTACCCGACAGGGTATAGCCAAATGATGCCCCATTTGCCTGGGCCTGGTCTGGTGCGCTAGCCGCCATGGTGGTGCAGGAGGCACCGATGAGAAACAGAAGGGTACTCAGCTGACGAACGTTCATTTTCAAAACAGATACCTTCGAGTTTTATTGTTCAGCAAGAAGGCTGCTGACAGAAGCCTGATCCAATTGAGGTATCAGGTACCAAAGTTCTTCACTCTTGCATGCGACACTTCTTTGCGAGTGGCCTTGCATGTTGTTGAACAACAGGTCAACGCACTCACGCCCCATGGCCGACACATAGCGTTGACCCAGGGTGAAGGTAACGCCGTTTGTGCTGAGTGCAGCCCCTTGAGGTTGAGTATTGAGCGCCTGTTGCAGATTTGCAGGCATGGCTTGCAGTACTGTGGTCGATGATGGATTGACGAGGGGGCGGGAGGCTTCGACCTGCTTTGGCTCATATGCGCAGCCAGCAATACACACAGCTAGCGATATCGCCAGAAACCGGGTTACGTAGTTCATGTGAAATATTATCCAGGTGCCAAAACTTGAAATGTAAATTATACGTTAACTTAATGTTGCGAGCGGTGTTCGTTTTGCGTTAATACTCGCCTCATGTTGTTCCTTGGTATTGCTGTACCGAAACTGTACACGGGAATACATTATCTCAAAAGGCAAAAAAAGAGAAAAGCTACCGCACGGAAGTGACATTGTTCCGGCCTAGGGGGTTAAATTGGGGCTTGAAATAAAATAAAAAACATAAGGCCGACAGTCATCAACAGCCCTGTTTGAATAGCTTTCCAGTCGTGCTGGAGCCGAGCTCACATATATTGCGTCATTTTGGGATGCTCGTCATGCTTAATTTTATTCGGAGCGCATAATACCTTTGGGTTGCGAATGAGTCAATACACATTAGGGAAGGTGCTAACAAGTCACTTGGCACAAAAACACACCATTCTAAATTATTGATATTAAATGGCTAAACTTTTTAGTTTTGGCACATAGGGTACTTATTCGCACCTTCCCTAGGTTGACAGGCTTGGTACGGTATGGCGGTGGTTATTACTCCCTATGCCGCTTATGTGAAGCAATTTATCAGCGCCCCAGATACTCCCGATCGAAGAAGGTGTTGACCCAGTGGGGGCGATAGACGGCGAGCAGTGTCATGGCCATGCCGTTGAGCAGGGCCTCGGGGAAGAGCAGCAGCGGCCAGATGGAGAGGTAGTCGGCGCTGATGGTGTGCCAGGAGTAGGTGCCGCTCAGACCCATCAGCAGGGCGCTGGCGATCACCTTGGCCGAGATGCTCAGCGCCCCCCCGAGAAATGCCGCCACGAACAGATAGACGAAGAGGTGGCGAGGCAGCCAGGCCCAGCTCCCCAGAAACAGCAGCCAGCTGGTGGCCACCGGCAGAGCGACGCCGATGAGGGCCTGCCAGCCGATGTCGGTCAGGGGGATGACCCCGAAGTAAGCGAGGATCAGCAGGGTGAGGCAGGGGGCAAGCAGGGCGAGGCGCCAGCCCAGCAACAGGGTCAGGCTGGTGAGGCCGAGAAAGTGGATCTCGAGCCCCTCGTGCAACCCGGCCCGCAAGGTCCACAGCGGTACCAGCACGATGGCGCCGCCGAGGCAAAGATGCTGATAGAGCGGGTGGGCGCCAAGGGTGCGCAGCAGGGAGGCGTTCAGACTGAAGGCGAGCAGCACCAGCCAGAGCAGGAGGGCGGCGACTTGTCCTTCACTCATGAGCGGTTCCCCCGGATGCGGCTGTCGGTGATGGCGCCGTGGCGAATGCCGGCGCAATGAAAAGAGGCCGCCCTCTGCCGGGCGGCCTCCTGTCTCAATACTTCACGTTGGGGTGATACTTGCCAAGGATGCCCTGGACCCTGTCCATGGTCTCCTTGCTGGGGGGCTTGATGCCGACCAGATCGTAGGTATCTCCCAGCACGTCCCACTTGTGCTTGCCAAGTTCGTGGTAGGGCAGCAGCTCCACCTTCTCGACGCACTCCCCCAGCTCGGCGATGAACTGGCCGAGTCCTTCTGCGCTTTCGTCATCGTCGGACCAGGTGGGTACCACCACGTAGCGGATCCACATGGTCTGACCGCGGGAGGCCAGGTAGCGGGCGAACTCCAGGGTGTATTTGTTGCTGACGTGGGTGAGGGGAATGTGCTTCTCGTCGTTGATCTGCTTGATGTCGAGCAGCACCAGATCGGTGTTGTCCAGCACCCGGTCCAGCAGCTCGTCGTAGTGACGCACGAAACCGTTGGTGTCGAGGCAGGTGTGGATCCCCTGGGCCTTGCAGGCGGTGAACAGTTCGGCGATGAACTCCTGCTGCAGCATGGCCTCGCCGCCGGAGGCGGTCACGCCACCGCCGGAGGCATTCATGAAGTGGCGATAGCTGGTGAGATCCTTCATCAGCTCGGGCACGGTGACCTCGCGGCCGCCCTGGGTGTCCCAGGTGTCCCGGTTGTGACAATACTTGCAGCGCATCAGGCAGCCCTGCATGAACACGATAAAGCGGATGCCGGGGCCGTCGACGGTCCCGCAGGTCTCGACGGAGTGGATCCGGCCAATGATGTCGGTAGTGCCGGTGTCGCTGGCTTCAACGGTCGGGATCCGCTGCGTGCCGGGGGTGGCAGGTCCCTTGGATTCAACGGCGGGGATCCGGTTAATGACTGACATAGACGACTCCAATGGTGCGGACAAGGTTCGAGCGGTCGTTATTTTATGACAGAAAGCCCTATAAATCCTACCAGTTTAGCCCGCAGGGGTGGCACCCAGCAGGCTCTCCAGTGCCTTGACGGGGAGCGGCCGACTGGTGAGGAAGCCTTGATAATGCTGGCATCCCAAGGCCTTGAGCACGGCGAGCTGCTCCTCTTCCTCCACTCCTTCCGCGGTGACGGTGAAACGAAACACCCGGGCGAGATCCAGGATGGCCTTGACGATGGCCTTGTCCTGTTCGCTGTGGACCAGGGTCTGGATGAAGCTTCTGTCGAGCTTCACCTCGTCGGCGGGCAGATCCCGCAGATAGGCCAGGGACGAGTAGCCCGTGCCGAAGTCGTCGATGGAGATGAGCAGGCCGAGGGCCTTGAGCTGGCGGATCCTGGCGATACTCTCCAGCCGGTTTTCCAGCACCACGGACTCGGTGATCTCCAGCAGCAGGCGCGACGGGGGCACCCCGGTGTCCCGCAGAATGTACTCCACCTGCTGCACGAAACCGGCGGTGTGGAACTGGCGGGCGCTGACGTTGACCGACAGATGGGGGATGGCGAGACCGTTGTTGAGCCAGAAGCTGTACTGGGCACAGGCGGTCTTCATCACCCAGTAGCCTATCTCCTGGATCAGGGTGGTCTCCTCGGCGATGGGGATGAACTCCCCGGGGGGCACCATGGTGCCGTCGGCCTTCTGCCAGCGCAGCAGCGCCTCTATGCCCGAGAGCGTGCCGTTGTCGACCCGGTATTGGGGCTGGTAGTGCAGCACCAGCTCGTTGTTGCGCAGGGCATCGCGCAGCTGGTTGTTGAGAGAAAGCTTGCTCTTCTCTTTTTCCGCCATGGCTTCACTGAAGAAGATATGGTTGCCCTGGCCCGCGCGCTTGGCCATGTGAACGGCGGTATCGGCCTGCTGCATCAGGACAAGGTGATCCTTGTCGTCATCGCTGAACAGGCTGATCCCCACGGAGGCGCTGCAGTGCAGCTTGTGATCGCCGATGTCGAAGGGGGCACGGAAGATCCCCATCAGCTCCCGGGCAAAGTGCTCCGCCAGGATCTTGGCGGTGATATAGCCCTGGCCCAGCGCCGTGAAGAGCAGGGCAAATTCGTCACCCGAGGTGCGGGCGAGCACCAGGTTCTCCTGGGGCAGGGACTTGAGTCGCACCACCACGGCCTGGAGCAGCAGATCGCCGCAGGCGTGACCGAGGGAGTCGTTGATGGATTTGAAGTTGTCCAGATCCAGCAGCAGCAGGGCCCCCCACTGACCACTCGGGGTCTGCAGGGTGCGCTGCATGATGTCGGTCAGGCTGCGCCTGTTGTAGAGATCGCACAGGTCGTCGTAGTAGGCGAGGCGCTCGATGTGGCGGGCGGTCTCTTTCTCCTGGGTGATGTCGTGGAAGCTGCAGACGAAGTGGCTGATCTCCTCCTCCTCGTCCTTGACCCCGCTCACCATGAGCCGCACCGGGAAGAGGTGTCCCTCCCTGTGCAGGCATTGTTCCTCCCCGAGCCAGTATCCCTGCCGGTTGACCGCCGCGATCACCTCCTCCTTGAGGGTGTCGCCATAGTAGGTGGGCCTCAGGGCATCGATGTGCAGGCCCAGCATCTCCTCGCTCGCAAAGCCGGTGATGCGGCTGAAGGAGTCATTGACCTTGAGGATGATGCCGCCGTGGTCCATCACCAGCAGACCGTCGTGGGTGTTGAAGGCCACCTCGGCCAGGCGCAGGGCATCGTCGTTGGCGAGGCGCTGCAGTTCGATGGCCGCCCGTTCACGCTGTTCGTAGAGGACGTCCAGCAGGGACGCGGGATCGGCCAGAGGGGTGGCGAGCAGCAGGGTGAGCTGTCCCAGGGGGAGACCGTTTGGCCCCGGGAAGGGGATGCCGACATAGGCCTTGGCGTCGAGAGCCAGCAGCTGGCTGGACTGGGGATAGCGCAGGGCCAGATCTTCCACGTAGAGGCTCTGCCCGTGCTGGAAGATCTCCCGGCCCGGGCCGATGTCCATGGGCATGGGTTTGACGACGGCGAAGGTCTCCCCCTCCACCACGCAGCGGGGAATGAGCCAGAGATCCTGGCCGCGAGGCTGAAACTCGCCGATCCAGCCCATGTGGGCACCGCTCAGGCCCATGGCCCAGCGCAGCAGGGCGCGGCAGTAATCGTTGCCGGTCAGGTTGGCAAGCCCCGGGGGAGGCGCGAGGTCCGGGGTGTCGGTCGCCACGGGGTCCGGCTGCCAGTGGCCGAGCAAACGGGCGCAATGACGCACCAGTTGCAGGGTGTCATCGCTGATGAGGGTGCTCTCGGCATACTCCAGGCTGAGCACGCCGATGAGCTTCTCCTGCTCCAGCAAGGCGCCGTCCAGGCGGGAGCAGACATTGGCATCGGCCAGATAGTAGTGCTGGCTCAACATGGGCTGGTGGGCCGCCTCCGAGAAGCTCAGGGCGCCCCGGGCGCGCAGGGCCCGGATGTAGCGGCTGTCTCCGCGAATGGCACCGAGCGCGTCCACCCCCAGGGTGAACACCGGGGTCAGCTGCTCGCCGCCAAGGGTGCCATGGGCCTGGTAGTGCCAGAGGATCAGGCGATCGGCCCCAAGGCACTCCTTGAGGCTCTCCAGCATGGCGTCATACTGCTGCTGGCTGGCCATCTGGCTCAGGCGCGGCAGTTGCAGGGACAGGCTGGCGGCGCTCTCCTGGGACTGGGTCTGCAGGCAGATGAGCCAGAAGGCGTCCTGCTCGTGGGAGAGGGAAATGTGCCAGAGGAGGGCGTCAAAGCGCAGCACCAGCTTGCCCCCCTTGCCGCTGGCCAGCCGCTGCTCGATGGGTTGGCGCAGGGCGTCCGGCAATTGGGCCGGCCAGGCACTGCGGGGCTCGTCGAGCCAGTGGAGCGGCGTCTGCATCACATCGGTCAGGGCGACCAGCCGTTGACTACGGGTATCCAGGCGGAAGAACAGGGGCGCCTGGCTGGCGGTCGGAAGATGGCTGAGCGCGGTAGACGACATGAACTGACACTATCCTGTTGAGCAATTGTCGGAGGGCAAGAATACTGCAAATCCGTGGCAAACAAAATTTCATTGAATTCTAAATTAGATAAGCCTAATTTATTGGTCATTTCCTGTTGAGTGGAGTCTTGCAGATGAAACGGATCCTGATTGTGGGTGGTGTGGCCGGGGGAGCGTCCGCCGCCGCCCGTGCCCGCCGTTTGAGCGAAGAGGCGGAGATCGTGATGTTCGAGCGGGGCGAGTTCGTGAGCTTCGCCAACTGCGGTCTGCCTTATCACATCGGGGGGGATATCCCGGATCGGGATGCCCTGCTGCTGCAGACACCGCAAAGCTTCAAGCGCCGGTTCAACGTGGATGTGCGGGTGTTTCACGACGTCATCGAGATAGACAGGGCCGGCAAGAGCTTGCTGGTGCGCAACCTGCTCACCGGCGAAGAGCGGCGCGAAGCCTACGACGTGCTGCTGCTGAGCCCGGGCGCTGCCCCCATCCGGCCTCCCTTCCCCGGCATCGACAGCCCGGGGGTACACACCCTGCGGAGCATTCCCGACATGGATCGCATCCTGGCGGCGCTGGCGCACGACAAGCCCCGCCACGTCACCGTGGTGGGGGGCGGTTTCATCGGGCTGGAGATGATGGAGGCGCTGCACCAGCGCAAGCTGGATGTCACCCTGCTGGAGCTTTCCGATCAGGTGATGGCGCCGGTGGATAAAGAGATGGCCAACCTGCTCCACGCCCGCATCCGGGAGGAGGGGGTCGATCTTCGCCTGCGCACCGGCCTCGCTGCCATCGAGAGCCTGGAGGTGCCTGCCGAGAAGACTGCCGCCGTGGCGACCGCCCAGCGGGGTGGACTGCGCCTGACCCTGAGCGACGGCTCTCATCTCGACACCGGCCTGTTGATCCTCGCCATCGGCGTCAAGCCCGAGACCCTGCTCGCCGCCAAGGCGGGGTTGGTGCTGGGACCGCGGGGCGGCATCAAGGTGGATGCGGGCATGCGCACCTCGGATCCCTGCATCTTCGCGGTGGGGGACGCGGTGGAGGAGACCGACTTCGTCACCGGCGAATCCGTGCTCATTCCCCTGGCGGGCCCGGCCAACCGGCAGGGGCGCATCGCCGCCGACAACATGCTGGGGCGAAGCGAAACCTACAAGAAGACGCAAGGGACCGCCATCTGCAAGCTGTTCGATCTGGCGGTGGCGAGCACGGGGCTGAACGAGAAGCGACTGGTGCAGCTGGGATTGCCGTTCGAGAAGGTCTATGTCCACCCGGGCAGCCACGCCGGCTACTACCCCGGTGCCCACCCGGTCAGCCTCAAGCTGCTGTTTGCCCCCGATGGCAAGATTTACGGCGCCCAGGCCATCGGCAAGGATGGCATCGACAAGCGCATCGACGTGCTGGCGGTGGCCCAGCGCGCCGGCCTCACCGTGTTCGATCTGCAGGATCTGGAGCTCACCTATGCGCCGCCCTTTGGCTCTGCCAAGGATGTGATCAACATGGCCGGGTTCGTGGCGAGCAACCATCTGAAGGGGGACACCCTGCTCTGCCACGCAGCCGAGGTGCAGGCTCGCCACCCCCATCAGCAGGTGGTGGATGTGCGCAACACCCCCGAGCTCGACAAGCTGGGGCGCATCCCGGGGGCGCTGCACATCCCCCTGGACGAGCTGCGTGGCCGTCTTGATGAGTTGCCCAAGGATAAAGAGCTGCTCATCAGCTGCCAGGTGGGACTGCGCGGCCACGTGGCCTGCCGCCTGCTGAGCCAGCATGGTTTTCGGGTCAAGAACCTCTCAGGCGGTTTCAAGACCTGGCAGACGGTGATCGCCGAGTAGATCCTCCAGGCTGACATGGCCCGATTGATCACTCTGTATGCAAACGGGCCACTCCAGTGAGTGGCCCGTTTCTTCATCAGGGGCCGATGCCGCCCGACATGGCAGTTGGTGTTCCCGGGAGCGACGCTTTATTCTATTGGCTCCTGCGCTGCGGCGATCCAACCCGGGATGAACACCATGCACCTCTCTCTCTCCTGCCCCGTGACTCGTCTTCCCCGTGTGGCCTGGCTGGCGGCGCTGCTGCTGGCTGGTTGCGGCCCCGACAAGCCTGTCAGCCAGGAGCCGACGACTGACCCGATGGCCCGGCAGGAGGCGGGGGCGCCCGCCTCCGTGGTGCAGGCCAATGCCCGCCAGTATCGGGATGCCCCGGCGCTGGCGCTGGTCTTCTCCGGCCCATTGGCGCCCAAGGCAAACTGGCAGAGCTGGCTTTCTGTGAGTGAAGGGGGCAAGCAGGTGCAGGGGGAGTGGATCCTCGCCGACGATGGCCGCACCCTCTATTTCCCGAACGTGCAACCCGACAAACGCTACGAGGTGAGCCTCAAGGCTGGGCTGGGCCCATCCCCCCAGCGCTGGACCCTCAAGACCCGGCCGCTGGAGGCGGGGGCGTCGTTTACCGCGAGCGGTATGGTATTGCCGCTGCGCGACGAGCTGCGCCTGCCCATCAGCGCGGTCAATGTGGATGAGGTCAATATCGACTTCTTCCGGGTCGATGCGGAGTATCTGCCCCGTTTCCTGGCCGAGTATCGCCCCGGTGCCGGCATGGGCAACTGGGAGCTTGAGCAGATCACCAAGCGGGCCAAGCGGGTGTTCAGCGGCCGCTATGCGCTGGAGCTCGATGCCAACCGGCGCGAGACCCGCCTCATCAATGTGAAGGAGCCGCAGCTGGCGGAGGCTGGCGTCTACTTTGCGGTAATGTCCCCCCTTGGCAACTACGACTGGCGCAAGGAGACCACCTACTTTGCGGTGAGCGACATGGGTCTCAGTGCCCGCCGTTACCGCGATGAGCTGGAGGTGTTCGTCAGCTCCCTGGCCAGCGCCGACCCCCTCAAGGATGTGCAGCTCTCCCTGCTCGACCAGAAGGGCAACCGGCTGCAGGTGCAAACCACCGACCCCCAAGGTCATCGCCGCTTCGATCAGGTGCAGGGGGCTCGCCTGCTGCTGGCCGAGCAGGGCAAGCATCTGGCGGTGCTGCGCCTCGATGGCGCGGCCCTCGATCTCTCCACCTTCGATCTTGGCACCCAGCCCTGGCAGGCTCAGCAGTTGTATCTGTTCAGCGGGCGCGACCTTTATCGCCCCGGCGAGCGGCTCGACAGCGAGATCCTGCTAAAAGGGCAGGATGGCCAGCTGTTGCCGGGCATGGCGGTGGAGCTGGAGGTGAAACAGCCGGACGGCCAGCTGCTCGAACAAAAGCGCCTGCTGCCGGACAACCTTGGCGCGGCCCACTACGGCCTGCGCCTGCCGGATGATTCACCGCTCGGGCGCTGGACCATCAACCTCAAGACCGCCGCCGGTAGCCGCTTCGAGTGGCCTTTCCTGGTGGAGGAGTTTCTGCCGGAGCGGCTGAAACTGCAGCTTGGCAAGGGGCCGGATGGGGAAGTGACGAGCCTGGACGCCGCCCTCACTCTGCCACTGCAAGGGGACTATCTCTACGGCGCACCAGCCAGCGCCACCAAGGCCAAGGCGGAGGTGAAGTTAAGCCGCGCCACCATGCCTTTTACTCAGTGGCAGGAGTTCACCCTGGGTGACGTGCTGCTCGCCGAGCAGGCCAGGGATCTCGAGCCGCTGAATCTCACCCTGGATGCGCAGGGGCAGGGGACTTTTTCGCTTGCTGATGAGCTCGATGGGGTGCGCGCCCTCGGGCCGCTGGAGGTGGCTTATCGGGTGTCGCTCTCCGAGCCCGGCGGTCGCGCCGTCAATCGCAGCCGCACCCAGTATGGCTGGCCCGCGGGCAGCCAGTGGCCCGCGCTCAAGGCCGATTTCGTAGCGGAGCGGGTAGAGGGGGGCAAGCCGCTCCCCTTCCAGATCCTCAACCTCGATGAACAAGGCCAGCCGGTGGCGGGGGCGGTGAAGGTGCGCCTCATCAACGAGTACCGCGACTACTACTGGCACTACGCCGATGGGGAGGGGTGGAAGTACGAGTTCAACAGCCAGCCCTATCTGGAGCAGGAGCAGACCCTGCAGCTGGATGGCAAGGGGCCGACCCCGCTCACGCTGCAACTGGCTGCGGGCTGGTATCGGTTGGAGGTGGAGAACAGTCAGGGCCATCAATCCAGCCTGCGGGTGGAGATAGGCAGTTACGCCTGGGGTGGCGGTGGCGAGCAGGCGCGGCCTGACAAGATTGCCATCACCCTCGACAAGCGCGCCTATCTGGCCGGGGACAAGGCCAAAGTGACGCTGGTGGCCCCTCGACCCGGCAAGGGCTTGCTGCTGGTGGAAGATGGCGACGGCCTGCGCTGGTGGCAGCGTATCGAGCTCATGGGGGCCGGCGGCGATGCCAAGGATGCCCGCGGCGAGTTCGAGATCCCGGTCAGCCCCGAGTGGCAGCGTCATGATCTGCATATCTCGGCCCAGATCGCCGCGCCAGACAGTGACTCAAAGCCGGTGAGCCAAAAGAGTGTGCAGAGCCTGCGCTCGGTCGGTCTGGTGCCGCTCACCCTGGATCGGGAAGCGCGCCGTCTGCAGCTCACCCTGAGCGCGCCTGATAAAGCGGTGCCGCTCACCCGGCTGGAAGTGACCGCCACCTCTACCCCCAACAGTCAGGGCCGCGTGGTGCTGGCTGCGGTGGATCGGGGCGTGCTCAATATCAGCGATTACCAGCCCCTCGACCCGTTCGAGATCTTCTTTGGTCGCAAGCGCTTCGCCCAGGATTTGTTCGACAACTATGGCCAGGTGATCCCGCCGCAGGATGGCAAGCTGGCCCGCCTCAACTACGGGGGTGACCGGGCGCCGCTGAAAAAGGGGGGCGCGCTGGAGAGCCGGGTCGAGATAGCCGCGCTCTGGAGCGGCGAGGTGAGTTTTGATGAGAGCGGCAAGGCGGTGATCCCGCTCGATCTGCCCAACTTCAACGGCGAGCTGGCGCTGATGGCGCTGGCGTGGAACGAACAGCAGGTCGGTGAGGCCGAGCGCGCCGTCAAGGTGGTGGCGCCGCTGGTGGCCGAAATCGGCTGGCCGCGCTTTGGCGCCAGAGGGGATGAGACCCGGGCGCTGGTACAGCTGCGCAACATGAGTAGCGAGGATCAGACCCTCTCCCTTGCCTGGACCCTCAATGGCGGACTCAAGGCAAATGGCGAGTTGCCCCGCACCCTGGCCCTTAAAAACGGCGAGGAGCAGTGGCTGACCCTGCCGCTCACCGTGACCGGGGCGAGCGGTGTGGCAAGCCTGCAGTTGGCGGCCAGCGGCAAGGATTTTGCCATCAGCCACGACTGGACTTTGCCGCTGCGCTCCCCCTGGCCGGCCGAGACTCGCCAGCGCTACCAGATGCTGGCTCCCGGCCAAGAGATGAGCTTTGCGCCAGCTGAGCTGGCCGGGCTGGATCGCGCCAACCTGCAGGGGCTGCTCAGCCTCTCCGGCACTCCCCCCTGGGATCCGGCAGCCCAGTGGCAGGCGCTGGCTGATTACCCCTACGCCTGTCTGGAGCAGACCTTGTCCCGTGCCTGGCCTTACTTGCTGACCACGGCGGATGAGCGCATTGCATGGAGCAAACCCGCAGAGGGCAAGAAAGCGGCGAGCGAGGCGGATGTGCAACGCGCCCTGCTGCAACGGCTGCAGCGGTTGCAACTGCCAAGCGGCGGTTTTGGTCTGTGGGATGGTCGCTCCGACGAGGAGCAGTGGCTCACCGCCTATGCCGCCGACTATCTGCTGGCGCGCAAGGAGGCGGGCGATGCCGTGCCGGAGGCAATGCTCAATCAGGCTTTGAACCGGATGCAAAGCTATCTCACCGACAGTCAGTATGGTGAGCGCTGGAGCAGTGCCCCCGAGCACAGCCGGCTGGCCTATCAGGCCTACAGTGCCTATGTGCTGGCCCGGGTGGGCAAGGCGCCGCTCGCTACCCTGCGCCTTATCTGGGAGCAGCAGGCCGATCATGCCCGCTCCGGCTTGCCGCTCTTGCACCTCTCGCTGGCGCTCTCGGCCATGGGGGATGAGCAGAACGCCGCCAAGGCCCTCAGTCGGGCATTGGCGACCGAGCGCGGGGACGACTATCTGGGGGATTACGGCTCGCCGCTGCGCGATGAAGCCCTTGAGCTCTCCCTGCTGCGCCAGCACAAGCTGGCTGCGGAGCGCTGGCCGGCCCTCAGTGCCAAGGTGGCCGATACCCTGGCTCACCGTCAGTGGCTCAGCACCCAGGAGCGGCTAGCCCTGCTGCGACTCGCCCGCTTCGATCCGGCCGTCGACTGGCAGGCCAGGGTGACTTCCTCTCTTGGCAGTGGATCCCTGAGCGGTTCGGTTCCGCTGCAGCAGGGTGCCCCCGAGGCACTGGCGGCGAGCACCGTCACCAACGAGGGCAAGGGATCCCTCTATGTACAGCGCACCCTGGTCGGCTACCCCGAACAGGCTCCTACCAGATTGAGTCAGGGGATAAGCGTGACCCGCAGCTGGTTCAACAGCGACGGTCAGCGTTTTGACCCGACCAAGGTGAAGGTCGGCGATCTGGTGGTGGTGCGGCTCAATGTCAGCAGTGAATCGGCGGTGCCCGATGCCCTGCTGGTGGAGATGGTGCCCGCTGGCTTTGAGCTGGAGAACCCGGCCCTTGGCAACAGCATCAAGCTCGAAGAGCTCTCCATCGAGGGGAAACCGGCGTGGCAGAGCGAGTGGAACGACTACCTCAAGCATCAGGAGTTTCGCGATGACCGCTACACGGCGGCGCTGGATCTGAGCGCCGGGAGTAACCAGCAACTGGTCTACCTGATGCGGGCGGTGACGCCGGGTCGCTATCTGGTGCCGCCGACCCAGGTGGAGGATATGTACCGCCCCGAGCTGCGGGCTGTGGGTGAGGATATCCACGAGGTGATCATCTCTGAGTAACAAACCCTCCCTTGAGCGGGTTCGCCCGCTCACTTTCTGGCAGCGTGGCTGGCTGAGCCTGGGTCGCACTGGCCGCGCTGGCTGGCGCCGGCTTGGTCGTTTGCCACGCTGGCTGCGTGTCTCGGTGCTGGGGGTTGTGGCACTGCTTTTGTCATTGCTGGCGCTGGATCGACTCTTCCCGCTGCCACCGCTCGACCCGGCCTACGCACGGGTGGTGCTCGACATGAAGGGGCGACCGCTGCGCGCCTTTGCCGATACCAGCGGCGTGTGGCGCTATCCCGTGACCCTGGAGCAGGTCTCCCCTCGCTATATCGAGGCGCTGCTGGGCTACGAGGATCGCCATTTCTGGCGTCATCCCGGAGTCAATCCGGTGGCCATGGTGCGTGGGGTCTGGCAGTGGCTGCGCTATGGGCGCGCCGTGTCGGGGGGCTCGACCCTCACCATGCAGGTGGCACGCCTTATCGAGCCCTACCACAGAAGCGTGCCCGGCAAGCTGCGCCAGATGGCGCGCGCGTTGCAGCTGGAGTGGCACTACGACAAGCGCACCCTGCTCACCGTCTATCTGAACCGGGCGCCGTTTGGCGGCAATCTGGAGGGGGTGCAGGCGGCAAGTTTTGCCTATCTCGGCAAGAGCGCCGCCAAGCTGACCCATGCCGAGGCGGCGCTGTTGGCGGTGCTGCCCCAGGCCCCCAGCCGCAACCGGCCGGACCGGCATCCCGAACGGGCTCGCGCGGCTCGCGACAAGGTGATGCAGCGGCTGGTGGCGCAGGGGGTCTGGCCCGAACAGGTTTGGCTGGAGGGACGCATCGAGCCTGTGCTGGCCCGCGGTCACTTCACGCCGATGGAGGCGCCGCTCTTTGCCCGTCTCGCCGCCGACCATCAGGCCGGGGCCCTGGTGCATACCACCATCGACGGGGATCTGCAGCGCTGGCTGGAGGGGCGGGTGGCGAGCTATATCCGCCGCTTCCCCGAGCAGACCTCAGCGGCGTTGCTCCTGGTCGACAACAAAACCATGGCGGTGCGCGCCTATGTGGGCAGCGCCGAGTATGGCAATCTGCGTCGCCACGGTTATCTCGACATGGTGCAGGCGATCCGCTCTCCCGGCTCCACCCTCAAGCCCTTCATCTACGGTCTGGCGATGGACGAAGGGTTGGTGCATTCGGCCTCCCTGCTCTCCGATGCGCCAAGGCTGGGCTCGGACTATCGCCCCGCCAACTTTTCCGGTGCCTTTCAGGGGCCGGTGACGCTGGCCCAAGCACTGCAGCAATCCCTCAACGTGCCGGCGGTGCAGGTGCTGGAGGCGCTCGGGCCGGACAAGCTGGTCAGCCGGCTCGACAACGCCGGGGTGCGGCTGGCGCTTTCCGACAAACCCAATCCGGCCATTGCGCTCGGGGCGGCGGGCATTCGGCTTGAGCAGTTGGTGGCGCTCTACAGCGCACTGACCCGGCAGGGGCAGGTGGCGATGCCGGTCTGGCTGGCGGGGCAGCAGGCGGTGTCGCGCCCCTTGCTGAGCCCGGGGGCCGCCTGGATCATCTGGCAAATTTTGAGTGCCCAGGGACGGGCAGATCAACCTTTTGCCAGTGAGGCGACCGGCCGGGTCAACCGACTGGCCTGGAAGACCGGCACCAGCTATGGCTATCGCGACAGCTGGGCCATGGGGGTCTCCGGTCGCTGGACCATCGGCGTCTGGCTGGGGCGCCCCGATGGCACCCCCATGCCCGGCTTTTATGGACAGAGCGCGGCAGTGCCGCTGCTGCTCTCTGTCTATTCGCGGCTCTCGGACAACAGCCCCTTGCCGGCACAACCCAACACGGTGAGCGAGGCCGAAGTTTGCTGGCCGCTGGGGCGCAAGACGAGCGCGACCCTGCCAGAGGCCTGTTTGCAGCATCAGAGCGCCTGGCTGCTGGAAGGGCGCGACCCTCCCACCTTGCCGGATCCCATGGATTGGCCCTCGCCGCTGCGCCAGGTTGCGCTCACTGTCGACGGCAAGCCGACGCTGACCCGCTGCCACGATGCGGCACAATCCGCTTTTAGAGCGCTCTGGCCGCTGTCGCTGGAGCCATGGCGCTCACCGGGCGAGCGGCGTCAGGCGCTGCTTGCCAGGGGCTGCGCGGGGGAGGGGCAGAGCGCCGAGCAGCAGGCCCCCATCCGCATCCTGGCGCTGGGGGAGGGCAACCTTATCCGCAGTCAGCGCTATCGGTTGCAGCCCAGGGTGCTCGGCGGTGTCGGCAAGCCGGCCTGGTTTCTCAACGGCCAGCGGCTGCGCTGGGACGGGGATCAAGTAGTGAGCAAGGCGGGCCGCTATCAGCTGGTGGTAGTGGATGAGGCGGGAAACAGCGATCGCATCGAGTTTCGGCTGGAAAACCCCTCCTGAGGGCGTGGTGAGCGCCAAAATATTGACGGCATCGGGGATGGTCTCGATGCCGTCAGTTGATTGTCGATTCCCCGGCAGAGGCGGGGAGTCAGGGCTTGACCTGCCCCAGCCGGGTGAAGAAATGCCGGCTCTTGCGCTGGTGGAAGTGGCTCTTCTTGATGGGATGAAATACCAGGTCGCTCTGTGGGTGACTCCCCTTGAGGTGGTGGATCATCGCCATGGCCGGTAAGCCAGTACTGACGAGCGTGGTGAGCGGCAGGGTGACGGTCTCGGGTCCCAGCAAGGGTGTGAACCCCTGCTGGGCCTGCTCGAAGCGGGTCAACACGGCGGGTTCGGCGTAGCCGCTGCCCAGCATGGCGAGCAGGGCATCGAGGGCCTGATGGAACTCGGCGAGCTGCTGACGAAAGCCGCTTCGCCCCCGCAGGGCAATGAGCTCTGCAAACGGGATGTCGGCCAGGTGAGTGGGCACTTGCAGCGGGATCTCGAGGTGGAAGCAATCCTGACCGCCGCGATTGTGGTAGCGGGATTCGAGCAGGTGAAGCAGGCGGTCGAGATAGTCGTGATCGGTAATAAGCGCCCCGTCATTGGCGAGTGCCCACTCACGGGCGAGGCGCATGGAGAGCAGGTTGGCAAAGCGGCGCGCCATTCTGATCCCCCCTTCATCCTGCGTCGCAAAGCCGTGGGTCAGACAAAACCCGTGCAGCCGCTCCAGTCCCGCCTGAGCCGGGCAGAAACAGTCGTGGTTGGCGGCTGAACGCCAGCGGGCGATGAGCTCTCTGTTGCCAAACACTTTGTGGCGGACAAAATCGGGGGCGACCAGGCCGGCAATCTGGCTCTCGACCTGGGGCGTGATATGGGCGAAGAAGGCGGGTTGTGGCGGCTCGGCCAGCAGGTCGGTTTGCTGGCGCAGGGTCTCCAGCAGGGCGGTGAGACCGCTCTTCTCACTGACGGTGAAGACGAAGGCGAGCCGCTCCAGATAGAGCAGGGCAAACTTGAGCCAGAGCTCGTCGCGTACCTCCATGCCGGGGTAGTAGATATGGGTTTTCATGGATGCTGTGTTGCCAGGATGCAGGGGTGGGAATATACGCATGATTGCCCGGATGCGGCAAACTTTGCGTGGGGGAATGTGAGCGGCTGCTCATGCAGTAGGCGCTGCTCACAAAGTTCTGATATAATTCGCGCCCTTAAATCAAGGCCACCCGAGTCATTACCATGAAGTTCATTATCAAGCTGTTCCCTGAAATCACCATCAAGAGCAAGTCGGTTCGCCAGCGCTTCATCAAGATCCTGCAGGGCAATATCCGCAATGTCCTGCGCCGCTTTGACGACGATGCCCGGGTGCGGATGGATTGGGACAAGCTGATCGTGAGCTCCCGCAATGACCAGTTCCGCGAGCAAGCCATCGAAGCCCTGGCCTGCATCCCCGGCATTCAGGCCTTCCTCGAGGTGCAGGCCAGCAAGTTTACCGACCTGCACGACATCTTCGAGCAGGTGAAAGCCGTCTGGGGTGATCAGCTCGAGGGCAAGACCTTCTGCGTGCGTGCCAAGCGCCACGGCAAGCACGAGTTCTCCTCCCTCGAAGTGGAGCGCTACGTGGGCGGTGGTTTGAACCAGCACTGCGTGAGCAACGGCGTGCGCCTCAAGAACCCGGATGTGAAGATCAACCTCGAGATCGATGGCGAGGAGCTTTTCATCGTCAGCGCCATCCACCAGGGGCTGAGCGGCATGCCCATCGCCACCCAGGAAGATGTGCTGAGCTTGCTCTCCGGCGGGTTTGACTCGGGTGTCGCCTCCTTCCAGTTCATCAAGCGCGGCTGCCGGGTGCACTACTGCTTCTTCAATCTGGGTGGGGCGGCTCACGAGATCGGCGTCAAGCAGGTGGCCTATCACCTGTGGAACCGTTTCGGCTCCTCCCACCGGGTGCGCTTCACCGCGGTGGACTTCGAGCCCGTGGTGGCCGAGATCCTCGAGAAGATCGACAACGGCCAGATGGGGGTGGTGCTCAAGCGGATGATGATGCGTGCCGCTGCCAAGGTGGCCGACGAGTTCCAGATCCCGGCCCTGGTGACCGGCGAGTGCGTTGGCCAGGTTTCCAGCCAGACCCTCACCAACCTGAACGTCATCGACCGGGTGACCGACAAGGTGATCCTGCGCCCGCTCATCACCTGGGACAAGCCGGACATCATCAGCGAAGCCCGCCGCATCGGTACCCTGGAGTTCGCGGAGACCATGCCGGAGTATTGCGGCGTGATTTCCAAGAAGCCGACCGTGAAGGCCGAGCTCTCCCGCATCGAGGCGGAAGAGGAGAACTTCGACTTTGCCATTCTGGACAAGGTGGTGGCCGAGGCCCGTTACCTCGACATTCGTCGCATCGGTGAAGAGACCGCCGCCGAGGTGCAGGAGGTGGAGACCACCGCCGAGAGCGGTGACGACGAGGTGATCCTGGACATTCGCTCCATGGAGGAGCATGACGACAAGCCGCTGGTGGTGGAAGGGCGCGACATCATGCATATCCCCTTCTTCAAGCTGGCCACCGCCTTTGGTGACCTGCCGAAAGAGAAGACCTACCTGCTCTATTGCGATCGTGGCGTGATGAGCAAACTGCAGGCGCTTTACTTGAAAGAGAAGGGCTTTGCCAACGTCAAGGTCTACCGTCCGTGATGTGACGGCAAGACGCGTATAAAAAATCCGGCCAAGGCGCCGGATTTTTTATTTCACTCGGATGAAGGTAGACGCTCAGGGGCAGGGGACCGGGGTGAAGGTTTCCTGACCCTGACAGCGCCAGCCCATCTCGGCCTGACGCATCTGCCACAGGTTGTTGCTGCGATACAGGGTCAGGATGTAGAGCATGTCGCTACGCTGGCCATCAAGGGCCACCGAGAGCACCAGATCGTTGTCCAGCTGTTGAGCATGGATACGGGTGGGTACATCTTCATGGCCCACGAAGCGGCGAGCCACTTCGCGATAGTCGTTGACCCAGCCTTGCTGACTGCTGCTCGCCTGACGGATCTGCTGGTTGAACTGCTGCACCGGGGTGGATGCCAGACGCCCGAACAGGGCCTGTGCCCCCGCATGAGCCGCTGCCACCATCATCAGAACAAGTGTGGTAATGAGCCCAAGTTTTTGCATGAGGTTTTCCGGCTTGAAACGACCCCTGTATGACAACAGAAAAGCCGGCTTGGTTCAATCTTGTCCCTGCCGGGATGGGATCTCGCCCACTCTGAGGCTTCTCAGTTGCGCTGCAGCGAGAAGGTGGGCAGGGAGAGGTGCCAGTAGATGGCCGCCACCCGCAGACCAAACACCCCGAGCATGCTGATGAGCATGGCGCTGACCCTCTCTACCCCGACCTCCAGCGACAGGGTATAGAGGATGCCGCCCAGAATGCAGGCGGTGGCGTAGATCTCCTTTTGCAGCACCATGGGCACCTCCCGGGCCAGCACGTCACGGATCATGCCGCCCGCAACCCCCGTCATGGTGCCCATGATCACCGCAATGAGCCCGGGTGTGCCGAAATTGAGGGCCTTCTGGGCACCGATCACGGTAAAGAGCGCCAACCCGAAGGCGTCCGCCACCGGCAGCACATACCAGGGCATGCGACGGGGCAGTTTGACCATCCACATGCCGATGAGCGCCGTGGCAATGACCACCCAGATATAGAGGGGGTCGCGCACCCAGAAGACGGGGGTTGCCCCCAGGATCATGTCGCGGATGGTGCCACCCCCGATGGCGGTGACTGCCGCCAGCACCATGACACCGAAACCATCCATCCTGAGACGGCCGGCCACCAGTACGCCCGAAAACGCGAATACCGCAGTACCAAACATGTCGCTGATGTAAACAATCTGCTCAACCAGTGTCTGCATGGAGAACAACTCACGTCCAATAGATGATGGGGCGGCGATTTTAGGGGCAAGGTGTGGGGATGAGCAATGCTGGCGTGCAAAAGTGGGAGCCAGCGCCGGTTTCTGAAGGCTGGGTGAATATCACGCTCCCGCCTTGTCTGATGCGGGCTGTGGGCACTATGGCTCGGGGGGCGGGCTGTCAGGTGACAAAAAATCCCGATTTTTTTCTCAAGGGAAGGGAATAGAGGCCGATATATAGGTTAGGCGGCGATTACTGCCATAAAGGCAGAAAAAAGAAATTAAAGTCTTGTGAAAAGGCGCCGTTAACTAAACATATCAGGCACAAAACACAATAAAGCCTGAGTGAATTAAAGTTAAATTTTAATAGCTTAGGAGAAAAATAATGAGTCTGTATATCAATACCAACGTTTCATCGCTCAACGCTCAGCGTAACATGATGAACAGCACCAAATCCCTGGATACCTCCTACACCCGTCTGGCCTCTGGCCTGCGCATCAACAGCGCCAAGGACGATGCGGCAGGTCTGCAGATCTCCAACCGTCTGACCTCCCAGATCAACGGTCTGGACCAGGGCAACCGCAACGCCAACGACGGCATCTCGGTCGCTCAGACTGCGGAAGGTGCCATGGATGAAATCACTTCTATGTTGCAACGTATGCGGACACTGGCTCAGCAGTCAGCCAATGGCTCTAATAACAAAGATGACAGAGATGCTCTGCAGGCTGAATACAAACAGCTTTCTACCGAGATTAACCGAGTTGCCAACGATACCACCTTTGGTGGTCAGAAACTGCTGGCTGGGAGCTACTCAGGGAGCTTTCAAGTTGGGGCTGATGCCGGTCAGACTATCTCTTTCAAAATGACCACAGCCTTTACCATGTCAGGTATTGCCAGTGCGACGAAGGGCAAGGCCGACGTCGCAGAGATTACATCTACAAATTCAACGGGAGCAGATGCATGGGTTGTGACTGTTTCAACAGGAAGTACATCGAAAGTGACATGGGCTGATATTGATGACATATCAGGCTCGACAGGTTCCAGCGCACAGATGGCAATGGCTAATTTGGATTTCATGATCCAGGCAGTCGACAGCAAGCGAGCAGAATTAGGGGCAGTGCAAAACCGGTTCGATTCCACTATCCGCAACCAGTCGAATGTTTCGGAAAACGTCAGTGCCGCGCGCTCCCGTATCCGTGATGCGGACTTCGCGACCGAGACCGCCAACATGACGAAACAGAACATTTTGCAACAGGCTGCCTCCAGTATTTTGTCCCAGGCCAACCAGCGCCCGCAGTCTGCGCTTTCCCTACTGCAAGGTTAAGTTTGCAACGTCTGAGAAAAAGAAAAGGGCGGTTGTTCAGTCCGCCCTGGTAAACAAGATGGAACAATGGGGTGTTCGGAATTACGCCTTGTTCTATCGAAAGAGAAGTTCTCTTCTTGGTATACCCCTCGAGTGTTGCACAGATCGTTCACTCTGTCATCCTCGAGGTTGTTCTCCTGAGCGTAAGCTCTTCTTTGGCCGACTTTGTCGGCCTTTTTTATGGTTCTTCGCGGGATCCTGGGAAAGTGGAAGTTGACAGACAGGGTGCTGGTAAACTGGTTGTCGCCAAACACACCAC
>NZ_JAPCIY010000051.1:0-31908 GCF_027707645.1 Aeromonas sp. QDB30
ACCAGCGGGGCTGACGCCCCGGCGAAATTCCCCTCCCACCTACGTCGGAGGGAGTCCCCTTTCGCATTTAAGATGGGATAGGTTTTCAGAGCTCGAGGATCTCTTTGACGAAAGGGATGGTCAGCTTGCGCTTGGCACGGAAGGAGGCGTTGTCGAGACGATTGAGGGTGGCAAGCAGGGTGCGCATATCGCGGGAGAGGCGGTTGAGCAGGAAACGGCCCACGTCGATGGGCAGCTTGAAACCCCGCAGCTCGGCGCGCAGTTGCAGGGCGCTGAGTTTGCCCTCGTCGTCCAGCTCGTCGAGGTGGAAGCTCACTCCCCAGTCGAGACGGGACGCGAGATCCGGCAGTTGCAGCCCCAGCTTGCGTGGCGCGCTGCAGCCGGTAACGATGAGCGTCCCCTCCCCCTTCTCCTTCCAGCGATTGTAGAAGTCGAACAGGGCCCGCTCCCACAGGGCGTTGCCGGCGATCGCCTCCAGGCTGTCAAGACAGACCAGGGGCAGGCTCTCCAAAGCATCGAGCATGCTGGGGTCGAGCTGTTCGAACTGATCGAGGGAGAGATAGGCCGCCGCCGCGTCGCGGGCGTTGACCTCGGCACAGGTAGCATGGAGCAGATGGGAGCGGCCCGACCCCTTGGCTCCCCAGAAATAGAGGAAGGGCGAGCCCTGACCGATGGCCGCATTCTTGAGGGCGGTGATCAGATGGGCGTTGTTGCCGGGATAAAAACTGACGAAGGTTTCATCATCCGGTAGTTGTACGGCTAAAGACAGTTGGGCCGGTTGCTTCACTCGTTGGGCTTTGACTGTGATATTTGCGGGCAAGTGTATCACCAGCGGGGCAGATAGAGAACCGCCCGGACCATGCCGGGCGGTCAGGATCCTTCCCCGGGATCAGGGCTGCGACCATTGATAGCGCAGGCCGCTCTCGTTGTCTTCCACCTGATGCAGGCGGCTCTCAAGTTGCAACCCCCTCACCAGCTCGGCTTTGTCCCCCTGCAGCGAGAGGTTGAAGGTCACCTTGTCCCCTTCCAGCTTGCCGATGGCCACCTTGGTGACACTGGCCATCTCCTGCAGCAGCTTCTGGATCTGGATCATGCCATCGATGTCGGACAGCCCCTCCACCACCAGGGTCTGGCTGGAAGCGACACCGGAGAGACGGGTACCGTACTGCTGCACCAGCCAACCGGCCAGGGCATCGGCAAAGCCCTTTGCCACCTCGGCCTGGGTACCTGAACCCGAACCCTTGGTCAGCTCGGTCAGCTCTCCTGCCTGCGCCCCCGGCTTGGTACCATAAAGACCCCAGTCGATGCTCCAGGCCTCCCCCTCCGGGCTCAGTTTGCCGAGCACCACCATTTCGGCGCCGTAACGCTGGCTCGCCTTGAGCACGGGATCGGCAAAGCGGCCCCAGACATCGGTGGCATTGACCGCCATGTTGTCATCCAAGTCCATCAGCGGGAGACTGACCGGCAGCCCCATGGCCTGGGTCTGGGCACGCAGCGCCTCGGACCAGCCATCGCCGGACTGATCCGGCAGAATGCGCCGCTCGCCTTCGTCGACCACCAGCCAGATGGCGACCTGCGGCCGCACCGGGCCAAGCAGGGCAAACTTGCTCTGGCCGACCAGGGCGTTCACCTTGGCCACATTGAAATCCGCCTTGAGAAACTTGACCGAGCCGATGTCCTGATAGCTGTATTGCTGCACGTAATCCGCCGGCGCCGCCAGGGCCTTCACCACATCCGGCTGGGTGAGGATATCGCGCTTGCCCGTCACCTTGACGAGCACATACCCCAGCGCCTGGGACTGGGCGGCCGTCATGTCGCCACTGGTGGGAGCCTTGCCCTGATAGAGGTCGGTTACCTGGGCGGCCGACACCACGAGAGGCAGACAGCAGCAGAGGAGAGTCGCTAAGCGTTTCAGCATAAAGAAGATTCTCGAAATGGGGGATGGTGCTTATGGTAGCGGCAAGGCGCGCATGGCAGCAAGCAAAGGGGGGGAGAAACAGCGGAGCCGGCAGGGTGCCGGCTCCGTTTGCGCGCCTTGGGCGCGGCGATGGGGTGATGCTTACTTGGTGCCGAAGATCTTGTCGCCGGCATCACCCAAGCCCGGGACGATATAGCCCTTCTCGTTCAGCCCCTGGTCGATGGAGGCACAGAACAGCTCCACGTCCGGGTGAGCGGCTTCCAGCGCCTTGATGCCTTCCGGCGCGGCAACCAGCACCAGCACCTTGATGGACTGGCAACCTTTCTTCTTGAGCAGATCGATGGTGGCGATCATGGAGCCGCCGGTGGCCAGCATGGGGTCGATGACCAGGGCCAGACGCTCTTCGATGTTGCTTACGATCTTCTCGAAGTAGGGGACAGGCTGCAGGGTCTCTTCATCGCGATAGATACCGACCACGCTGACGCGGGCGCTCGGCATGTGCTCTAGCACGCCGTCCATCATGCCAAGACCGGCGCGCAGGATGGGCACGACGGTGACCTTCTTGCCCTTGATCTGGTCGACTTCCACAGGGCCGTTCCAGCCATCGATGGTCACTTTTTCGGTTTCGAAGTCAGAGGTCGCTTCGTAAGTCAACAAACTGCCCACTTCCTTGGCCAGTTCACGGAAACGCTTGGTGCTGATGTCGCCTTCGCGCATCAGGCCGATCTTGTGCTTGACCAGGGGGTGTTTGACTTCAACGACTTTCATTATTATCTCCTCTAACCGGCGCCAAAAAATCGCGGAATCATACAACAAAAGCCACGGTTTGTAGAGCTTTTCGATTCAAAAACGCGCAAACGATTTTCTTTCTGGTTTTTCGTGCCCGCTGGTAGAATACGCCCCGAATTTTACCCTCCACTTCTTTATATGACGGGGAATACGCGTGACTGACAAAACCTCACTGAGCTACAAGGATGCTGGCGTAGATATCGATGCCGGCAATGCACTGGTTGAACGTATCAAGGGCGTGTCAAAACGCACTCGTCGTCCTGAAGTCCTTGGTGGTCTTGGCGGCTTTGGGGCCCTGTGTCAAATCCCTGCTGGCTACAAGGAACCGGTACTGGTCTCCGGTACCGACGGGGTGGGCACCAAGCTGCGTCTGGCCATCGACCTGAAGAAGCACGACACCGTGGGGATCGACTTGGTCGCCATGTGCGTCAATGACCTAATCGTGCAGGGCGCCGAGCCCCTCTTCTTCCTCGACTACTATGCCACCGGCAAACTGGACGTGGACACTGCCGCTGCCGTGGTCACCGGCATCGGCGCCGGCTGCGAACAGTCCGGCTGTGCCCTGGTCGGCGGTGAAACTGCCGAAATGCCTGGCATGTATGAAGGGGAAGATTACGACATCGCCGGTTTCTGTGTCGGCGTGGTGGAAAAGAGCGAGATCATCGACGGCAGCAAGGTTGGCGAAGGGGATGCCCTGATCGCCCTGGCCGCCAGCGGTCCCCACTCCAACGGCTTCTCCCTCATTCGCAAGATCCTGGAAGTCTCCAAGGCCGACGTGCAGCAGCCGCTGGGTGACACCACCCTGGCCAACGCCCTGCTGGAGCCGACCCGCATCTACGTGAAGCCCGTGCTCAAGCTCATCAAGGAGTGCGAGATCCACGCCCTGTCCCACATCACCGGCGGCGGCTTCTGGGAGAACATCCCGCGCGTGCTGCCCGCCAACACCCAGGCGGTCATCGACGAGCAGAGCTGGCAGTGGCCGGCGGTGTTCAGCTGGCTGCAACAGGCAGGCAACGTCACCCGCCACGAGATGTATCGCACCTTCAACTGCGGCGTCGGCATGATCATCGTCCTGCCGGCGGATCAGCTGGACAAGGCACTGGCCCTGCTCAAGGCCGAAGGCGAGAACGCCTGGCACATCGGCCACATCGCCAAGGCGGCCGATGGTGAGGAGCAGGTCATCATTCAATGAATGATCGGATCAACGGCCAGATGACCTCCCCTATGAAACGCATCCTCGTCCTCATCTCAGGCAGCGGCAGCAACCTGCAGGCCATCCTCGACGGCTGTGCCGGCGGCAAGATTGCCGGTCAGGTGGTCGGCGTCATCAGCAACAAGGCTGATGCCTATGGCCTGGTGCGTGCCAGGGAAGCCGGGGTGGCAACCGCCATCCTGGCCCAGCAGCAGTTCGCCAGCCGGGAGGAGTATGATGCCGCCCTGCTGGCCCTGATGGCGGATTATCAACCGGATCTGGTTGTGCTGGCCGGCTTTATGCGGATCCTGAGCGCCGACCTCGTGCGCCACTTCGCGGGGAGGATGATCAACATCCACCCCTCGTTGCTGCCGAAATACCAGGGTCTGCACACCCACCAGCGCGCCATCGAGGCCGGTGATGACGAGCACGGCGCCAGCGTCCACTTCGTCACCGAAGAGCTCGACGGCGGCCCGGTGATCCTCCAGGCACGGGTCCCCATCTTCGAAGGGGATGATGCCGACGAGGTCGCCGCCCGGGTCCAGGTGCAGGAGCACAGCATCTACCCCCTGGTAGTACAGTGGTTCTGTGAAGGGCGCTTGCAGATGCGAGAAGGGTCTGCCTTCCTCGATGGCAAGCAGCTTGGCCTGGCAGGCTATGCCAGCGAGTAACCGCGAGCAGCAGTAAGACACAACAAGGGAGGCTTAGGCCTCCCTTGTCATTTCCATCGACCAGCGCAATGGCTGTCATCACGTCCGATGACGCCGCTGCGCGGCTAATCGGCCCTACACCGGATTGTCGATATCGATAAAGGTGACCTCCAGCCCGTGCACGGTGGCGAGCCACTCTCCCAGCGCCTTGACGCCGTAGCGCTCGGTGGCGTGATGGCCTGCGGCGTAGAAGTGCATGCCCATCTCGCGGGCAGTGTGGATGGTCTGCTCGGAGGCTTCGCCGGAGATGAAGGCATCGATGCCCTGCTCCGCCGCCTGGCTGATGTAGCTCTGGCCACCGCCGGTGCACCAGGCCACGGAGCGGATGAGCTCGGGACCACTGTCACCACAATGAAGCGGCTCGCGACCGAGACGCTCGCCAATCAGCTTGGCAAAATCGCTGCCGCTCATGGGCTCCTCCAGCTTGCCCACCATGGCCACGCTCTTGCTGTTCCAGGGTTCGAGGCCGCGACGCACCTTGATGCCGAGCAGCCTGGCAAGCTGGGCGTTGTTCCCCACCTCGGGGTGCACGTCCAGCGGCAGGTGGTAGGCAAACAGGTTGATGTCGTGGGTCAAGAGGGTCTTGAGACGACGCTGCTTCATGCCGGTGATCTGGGCCGGCTCGCCGCTCCAGAAGTAGCCGTGATGAACCAGGATGGCGTCGGCATCGGCGGCCACGGCGGCATCGATGAGGGCCTGGCTGGCGGTGACGCCGGTCACCACCTTGCGAATGCGCTCGCGCCCCTCCACCTGCAGGCCGTTGGGGCAGTAATCCTTGATGGCATGGGGTTCGAGCAGGTGGTTGAGCAGGCTTTCCAGTTTACGATGAGAGATCATGGGGGTCTCCTAGCTGGGCTCCCCACGCACTGTGCGGGGAGCCGGATTCCGATCGTCAGAGCCCATGATAATCGAGCCGGACCGGCAAGGCCATGCGCCTGTCAGGCCTAGGCGGGCAGCTCGATGCCGGCGTCACGCATCTGGGCCAGCTTGTAACGCAGGGTGCGCGGGCTGATGCCGAGCTTGTCGGCCACCGCTTTGCGACTGCCGTTGCACTCCTGCAGGGTGTCCAGAATGATCTGGTGCTCCTGCTGCTTGAGTTCGCCGCCGAGCCCCTCCCCTGACAGCCGCTCGAGCGGGCGCACCAGGGTCTCGTCCGTCTCCTCCAGGATCAGGTGCTCACAGTCGATGAGGCCGTCTGGACAGAGGATCAGGGCGCGCTGCACCACGTTGTCGAGCTCGCGCACGTTGCCGGGCCAGGGGTGAGCCATCAGACGCTCTCGGGCGTCCTCTGCGAGCTGCGGCGTCGGCAGCCCCATCTGGCTGGCATGCAGCGCCAGCAGATGCTCCGCCAGGGGAAGAATGTCACCCGGGCGTTCCCAGAGCGCCGTCCAGCGCAGGGGGAAGACGTTGAGGCGGTAGTAGAGATCTTCGCGGAACAGCCCGTCCTGCACCGCTTTTTTCAGATCCCGGTTGCTGGTGGCAATGACCCGCACATCGAGGGGGATCATCTTGCGGCTGCCGAGCCGCTCCACCTCTTTCTCCTGCAAGACCCGCAGCAGCTTGGCCTGCAACCCCAGATCCATCTCGGTGATCTCGTCGAGCAGCAGGGTTCCTCCCTGAGCCTGCTCGAACTTGCCAGGGCACCCCTGCACCGCACCGGTGAAGGCGCCCTTCTCGTAGCCAAACAGGGTCGCCTCCAGCATGTTCTCCGGAATGGCGGCGCAGTTGATGGCGACGAAGGCCTGCTCTGCCCGGCTGGAGTGGTCGTGAATGTAGCGAGCCAGCACCTCCTTGCCCGTCCCGCTCGGTCCGGTCACCATGACGGTGGCTTCGCTTCTGGCCACCCGGGTCGCCAGCTGGAACAGCTCCGCAGTCCTGGGGTCCCCGTACACCACGGCACGCTTCTCCACCTTCTGGGCCGGCACATAACGGCTGACCTGGTTGAGCAGCACCTCGGGGGAGAAGGGCTTGGCCAGATAGTCGATCGCCCCCTCGCGCATGGCGCGCACCGCCCCGTCAATGTTGGCGTAGGCAGTCATCAGGAGCACAGGCACCTGGGGATATTGCTGGCGGATGTTGGCGAGCAGGGTCAGACCATCCATGCCCCCCATCTGGATGTCGGAGATCACCATGTCAAAGCGCTGACGGGACAGAGCAAGCAGGGCCCGCTCGCCGCTGTCCACCTCGCGGCACTCATAGCCACCGAGCAGCAGGGTATCCACCAGCGCCTCGCGCAGGCCGTTGTCATCTTCCACCACCAGAATGCGAGCCTGGGTCATGCCACACCTCCTACAACCAACATGGCCTTGTCGAGAATCATCTTCACCGGCGCTCCGGCTTTTGCGTGGCTCATGCCACGCCCCCCAACTGAACCTGTTGCTGATGCAGGGGGAAGGACAGGGTAAAACAGGTGCCCTCGCCAGGGACCGAGGCCACGCTCACCTCCCCCTGATGGGCTCGTACCACCGACTGCACCACCGCAAGACCGAGGCCCGTGCCTTGGGATCGGGTGGTAAAGAAGGGTTCGAAGATCTGGTTGAGCAGGGAGGGGGCCATCCCCTTGCCGTTGTCGATGACCCGCATCTCCACCCGGTTGCCGCTGCGCACAGCGCTCACCAGGAGCGAATCGGCGCCGGCCTGCCGGGCGTTGGCGATGAGGTTGTTGATGGCCCCCGCCAGGGCACTGCTGTTGGCAAGCAGACAGAGATCGGGCTCAGGGGCCTCCAGATGCAAGGCGCAGCCCTGCTGCTGGCAGAAGGCTTCGGCCCCCGCCTGCACTTCCGCCAGCAAGCCCTGCACCGAGAGGGGCGCCACCACCTGGTTGTCGCCATTGCGGGCAAACAGCAGGATGTCGTTGATCTGCTTCTCGAGATCCTGCAGGCGCGCCATCAATTTTTGCTGGAACTGGCTGCGGGATTCAGGCTTGAGGGTGCGGTTGGCCAGGTTGGCCGCATAGAGCATGGCGGCGGAGAGCGGGGTGCGGATCTGGTGCGCCAGGGAAGCCGCCATGTTGCCAAGGGCGGAGAGACGCTTCATGTGGTTGACCCTGTCCTGCAACTGGCGGGTCTCGGTCAAGTCGGTAATGAACACCAGTTGGCCGGGCTGATCCGGCAGCGGCTGGGTCGACAGCTGAACCCGGCGACCGTCTCGCAAGGAGATCTCGTGACCGTCATCCTCACGGGGTTCGAAGCAGCGGGCAATGATCTGGCGCCAGGAGAGGCCTTCCAGTGGCTCTCCCAGCAGCGCCAGGGCGGCAGGGTTTGCACGGGTGATCAGCCCCTCGCCATCGAGCAGCAGCACGCCGGTCGGCAGCGCCGTGAAGATGGCGTAAAGCTGACTCACTTCATGTGACTGGAGGGGGACATCCTGCTGCAAGATTGTCATAAAGCTGACCTCAAACTGGCGATTGAGTCAGCTTATTCAATTTCCATGCCAGCAAAATAGACGTTATTTATCAATGTATTGGGTCAATGCGTCAAAGCATTGACCTCAATTGTCCTTGCTCATGCCGTACTTCTTCATCTTCTCCACCAGGGTGGTGCGGCGCATGCTGAGCAGGTCGGCGGCGCGGGCCACCACCCCGTCCTGGGACTCCAGGGCCTGGCGGATCAGCTCCACCTCGAGGTCGGCCAGCATCTCCTTGAGGTTGACCCCCTCTTGAGGCAACTGCATGGGCAGGGGCATGGCGATGCCGGGATCCAGCTCTGGTGGGGACTGGAACACGGCAGCCAGGGCGTCCCGCTCGTCCATCTCGGTGAGCCGCTCATCTCGTGGCTCGCAGGGCAGCAGGCGATAGCGGCCGGGCAGATCCGCCACATCGACGATCTGGTTCGGATAGAGGATGAGCAGGCGCTCGATGAGGTTGGACAGCTCGCGCACGTTGCCGGGCCAGGCGTACTGCATCAGGGACTCCATGGCGCGCTGGGTCAGACGGATGATCCCCTTGTGCTGTTCGGCATGGCGATTGAGCAGCTCCTGCAGCAGCAGCGGGATGTCGTCGGCCCGATCCCGCAGGGGGGGGTCTCGATGGGAAACACATTGAGGCGGTAGTAGAGATCTTCGCGAAACGCCTGGGTGCGGATCATGGCTTCCAGATCCCGGTGGGTCGCCGCGATCACCCGCACATCGGCCTGGACGGCCTTGCCGCCCCCGACCCGGTCGAACTGGCGCTCCTGCAGCACCCGCAGCAACTTGACCTGCATCGGCAGCGGCATGTCGCCGATTTCGTCGAGGAAGAGGGTGCCCCCCTGGGCCAGTTCGAAGCGGCCGCGCCGGGCGGCAATGGCACCGGTGAAGGCCCCCTTCTCGTGACCGAACAGCTCGCTCTCGAGCAGCTCCGCCGGAATGGCGCCGCAGTTGATGGGCACGAAGGGGCCCGCGTTTCGGGCGGACAGCTCGTGGATGGCGCGAGCCACCACCTCCTTGCCGGTTCCGGACTCACCGAGGATCAGTACGTTGGCGTCGGTCTCGGCCACCTGGCCGATAAGACGGCGCACCTCCTGGATGCCCCTCCCCTTGCCCACCAGCAGGCGCAGCAGGGTCTGACCCTTGTCGTGGGTCTGATGACGGGGATGTAGGGAGATGAAGGCCTGGCAGAAGTGCAGATGACGGGTAAGGGACTCATAGGTAAAGGGCGCCTCGGCCACCCCGATGAAGTTGCTGCAGCCATGGCTCGCCGGCATCAGGGAGAGAAAGGGCAGACGAGGATGGGCGGCAAGCAGCTCACTCAGGGCGCGCTCGCGCAGTTCCCCGGCCAGAATCCCCTGCAAGGGCCCGGCAGTCTCGATGGCCACATCGAGATCGCTCTCCACCACCTCCTGCCAGGGGATCCCCATGAAGGAGAGCACAGTCCCCAGTTGTTGGCGCCGCACATCATCGGCATCAACAAGCAGCACACCCATAGCCATCCTATCCATATTTTCACACCTGACGCCAAGCTATTGTTTTTTAAGTACTTATTAAAACCAATTTCGCACTGTGTCATAAGGGGGACAAAGTGCCAAAATTCTGGCGGATTGTCAAAACTTGTCACATCCTCCCGGACCCTGGCGGGACGGGGATCACGCTTCCAGCCAGATTGAGTATCGGATGAAAACCAGCGAAGGGGAAAGAATGACGCCGACAGGGTGCGGCGTCAGAGGAGGGATCAGTGTTTCACGCTCTCCTGGGGAGCGGCATAGCGGCACTCGGGAAACCGGCTGCAGGCGAGGAACAGGCGACCGGCATGGGGACCCTTTCGTGCTTCCCGTGCCACCAGGGGCGCGGCACAGCGGGGGCAATGAGGGATCGTCTCCCGGGGCTCCTCCTCATCCGGATCGAGGAAGGGATTCTCCTCCATCAACACGGGCATTGCCTCTCCGGCCTGGGGGGGCGGCACCTGGGGCTCCCTGGCAGCCCCCGGGTGTGACGTGCCCAGATCGACACCATCGAGCAGCAGCGGGCTGAAGGTCGGTTCGCGGCGCTCGCCGGGCAGCAGGTCATCCACCGGCGCCGTCGTTCTCGCCAGCAGGGGCAGCAGTTGCTCCCGCAACTCGTCGACCTGGTAGTGGCTGCTGGCCGGGATCTGCAACAGCGGCAGGCCGGCGCCATCGCAGGCCGCCTTCAGGAAGAGATCCCGCGACTTGCGCTTCTGGTGGCGGTGCCCCTCGTCATCCAGCTCCACGGCACACAGGAAAGAGAGATCCGCCGGGTGGCAGAGCAGAAAATCGAAGTGCTTCTCCCCTATCTTGCCGAGCGCCTGCTGGCGCTTGCCCTTGCCAAGGTGCGCCTCGGGCGTCAATACATAGGAGGCTCGTACCTTGGCAAAGACACGGGCCTTGTCCCCCACCGCCTGATCCAGCACCCCGAAGAAGGTGCGCTCGGCTGGGCTCATCAAGGTTTCCTGCAGATCATAGGGCTCGGCCTTGCCCTCTTTCTCCCTGCGCCAGACGATCACCAGCAGGAGCAACCCCAGCAACACGGCTCCTGATACGACAAGGCTATTCATACACGCACATCCCGTTTACAAGACAAATTCAGTTCACACCAGAGGAAGGGGCACACTCTACCACGGGGAAAGCGACTCAGGCAGCGCAGAAATCAAGCCCGTCCCGGCATTCGCGTTTTTTCACTGAATTTGCGCAAGGCGGGCTTCATATGGCCTGTCACAGCAGGCACAATGCTAGAGCCCATGGACGTTCTGGCGCGCACCCCGTCGCCGCCAGGCGTCAACGGACCCCACGCAGCCCCATTCAAGGAGAGCAGGATGCAAAAGCAATTGGTCGTCACCGTGATCGGCGCAGACAAACCCGGGATCGTCGAGAGCCTGGCCGATACCATCACCCGGCAGCAGGGTAACTGGCTGGCCAGCTCCATGAGCGAGCTGGCGGGGCAATTTGCCGGCATTTTGCACGTCGCCGTGCCTGACGAGCATTACCGCAGCCTGTGCGAGGCCCTGGTGATGCTGCCTGGCCTCACCGTGAGCTTCGCCGAAGGGCAGCTGAGCCCGCAACCGGCCCATCAGGTGATGCTCAGCGTCACCGGCAACGACAGACCGGGCATCGTCCACGAAGTGGCCAGCATCCTGCGCCAGCTCAACATCAACGTCGCCGACCTCACCACAGGTTGCGAACCTGCGCCCCACTCAGGCGCCCCTCTCTTCTATGCCCACGCCCTGGTGGCCCTGCCGCCGCAGCTCGAACTGGACGATCTCGTCACGGCCCTGGAGTCCCTCTCCGACGACCTCGTCGTCGACATCGATCAGGATCTGAGCGAATAGTGTCGCCTGTCATAAATTTGTCATGGTTTGACGCCATAACTTCCGCGCAGACGCAACCAGAGCAAAGAGGCACAAGATGAGCACCGACAAGCAGTATGAAGAGAAAGAGCTTAGCTGGCTCTCATTCAATGAACGGGTGTTGCAAGAGGCGATGGACAAGACGGTACCCCTCATCGAGCGGGTCCGCTTCCTCGGGATTTTCTCCTCCAATCAGGACGAGTTCTTCAAGGTACGGGTGTCGGACGTCAAGCGCCGCATCCTCATCAACGAAGTCCACGGCGGCGACGACGAGGCCAAGGTGCTGCTGCGCGCCATCCAGCAGAAGGTGATGGCGCTCGGCGAGGCGTTCGACAACACCTACAAGGAGCTGCTGATCGCGCTGGCTCGCCACAACATCTTCCTGGTGAACGAAAGCCAGCTCTCCGAGTCCATCCAGCAGTGGCTGCGGATCTTCTTCCGGGAAAAGGTACTGCGCCACATCATCCCCATCCTCCTCAACAAGGAGGTCAACCCGGTCAAGTTCCTGAAAGACGAGCACACCTATCTCGCCATCGAGATGAAGAAGAACGGCCAGGTGATCCAGTACGCCCTGGTGGAAGTGCCCACCGACGATCTGCCCCGCTTCTTCCAGCTACCGCCGGAGGGCACCCGTCGCAAGAAGCAGATCATCATCCTGGACAACGTCATCCGCTTCTGTCTGGACGAGATCTTCAAGGGCTTCTTCGACTACGACGAGATTGCCGCCTACGCGGTCAAGCTGACCCGGGATGCCGAATATGACCTCTCCGACCAGCTGGACCTCAGCCTGGTGGACAAGATGAGTGACGGCTTGAAACAGCGCCTCACTGCCATGCCGGTGCGCTTCGTCTACGAGCGGGAGATGCCGGCGGCCATGATAAGCTTCTTGAAGCTCAAGCTGCAGATCAGCTCCTACGACGCCATCATGCCCGGTGGGCGCTATCACAACTTCAAGGATTTCATCGGCTTCCCCAATGTGGGCCGGGATTATCTGGAAAACCCCAAGCTGCCGGCCCTCGATTGCCGCGACTTTGACGGCTTCGTCAACGCCTTCGACGCCATCGCCAAGCAGGACATCCTGCTCTACTACCCGTACCACAAGTTCCACCACTTCACCGAGCTGGTGCGCCAGGCGGCCTTCGACCCGGCGGTCAGCGCCATTCGCATCAACATCTACCGGGTGGCCAAGAAGTCGCGGATCATCCACTCCCTCATCGACGCCGCCAACAACGGCAAGAAGGTGACCGTGGTGGTGGAGTTGCGCGCCCGCTTCGACGAGGCGGCCAACATCGACTGGGCCAACATCCTGACCGACGCAGGCGTCAAGGTGGTGTTCGGGGTGCCCAGCCTCAAGATCCACTCCAAGCTCTGCCTCATCACCCGCCACGAGAACGGCGAGGCGGTGCGCTACGCCCATATCGGGACCGGCAACTTCAACGAGAAGACCGCCAAGATCTACACCGACTTCTCCCTGCTGACCCGCCATCCGGACATCACCGCCGAGGTGGAAAGCGTGTTCGAGTACATCGAGTACCCCTATCGGCGCTACAAGTTCAACCACCTGCTGGTCTCCCCCATCAACAGCCGCCGCCAGCTCTATCGCCTCATCGACAACGAGCTGGCCAACGCCAAGGCGGGGCAACCCAGCGGTATCACCCTCAAGATCAACAACCTGGTGGACAGAGACCTCATCAACCGGCTCTATGCCGCCGGCCAGGCCGGGGTGCCCATCCAGATGATCATCCGGGGCATGTGCGCCCTGCGCCCAGGGGTGCCGGGTCTGAGCGACAACATCCGGGTCATCAGCATCATCGACCGTTTCCTCGAGCACCCGCGGGTGATGGTGTTCCACAACAAGGGCAATCCCCAGCTCTATATCTCCAGTGCCGACTGGATGAGCCGCAACATCGACGGTCGCATCGAGGTGGGCACCCCCATCTATGACGAGCGGCTCAAGCAGCGCATCCTCGACATTCTCGAGCTACAACTGAGTGATACCTGCAAGGCGCGGGTGATCGATGCCGACCAGAAGAACGAGTACGTGAAGCGGGGCAACCGCCGCAAGGTCCGTTCCCAGGTGGCGATTTACGACTACCTCAAACGCATAGAGTCAAACCATGGACAATAGTCTGTACGCCGCTGTCGATCTGGGCTCGAACAGCTTCCACATGGTCATTGCCCGCCTCACCGAGGGGCGGATGCAGATCATCGATCGCATCAAGGAGCGGGTGCGCCTCGCCGAAGGGATGGATGAGCAGCGCCGCATGTCCCAGGAGGCCATGGCGCGCGGGCTGGACTGCCTCGCCCTGTTCGCCGAGCGGCTCACCAACATCAAGCCGGATCAGATCCGCATCGCCGGCACCTACACATTGCGCCGCGCCAGCAACGCTCGCGACTTCGTGCGCGAGGCGGCCAAGGTGCTCAACCACCCCATCGAGATCATCAGCGGCCAGGAAGAGGCCCGCCTCATCTATCAGGGGGTCGCTCATACCCAGCACATCGAGGGCCAGGTGCTGGTGGTGGACATCGGCGGCGGCAGCACCGAGCTCATCATTGGTGAGGGGTTCTCCCCACTGGCGCTCACCAGCCGCAAGATGGGCTGTGTGAGCTTCACCCAGAGCTTCTTTGGCAACGGCAAGCTCGGCGAGAAGGCCTTCAACGCCGCCGTGCTGGAGGCCCAACATCAGCTCGCCCCCATCATCAACCAGTACCGCAAGCTGGGCTGGCAGAGCTGCCTCGGCAGCTCGGGCTCCATCCGCACCGTGCGCGACGTGTTGCAGGGAGAAGAGTGGACCGATGGTGCCATCACCCTGGCGGGACTGGAGCGGCTGAAGGAAGAGATGCTCAAGCACAAACGGGTCGACCAGCTCAAACTGGCGGGCCTCACCGAGGAGCGTCAGGGGGTCTTTGCCGCCGCGGTGGCCATCCTGCTCGGACTCTTCACCTCCCTGCCCATCGAGCGGATGGAGTACTCCGACGGCGCCCTGCGCGAAGGGCTGCTCTACGAGTTCGAGGAGCGCCTGCAGCATCACGACATTCGCGAACGTACCGCGCTTGCGCTCAGCACCCACTATCGCATCGACAAGCGCCAGGCCACCCGGGTAGAGAGCAGCGTCCTCTCCCTGTTCGACGCCCTGAGCGGCCCCTGGGAGATGCCGGAAGAGCCCTATCGCGCCATCCTCGGCTGGGCGGCGCGGTTGCACGAAATCGGCCTTGCCATCAACTACAGCGGCATCCACAAACACTCCGCCTACATCTTGCAAAACACCGACCTGCCCGGCTTCAACCAGGACGATCAGGCCTTGCTGGCGGCCCTGGTGCGCTTTCATCGCAAGGGGCTCAAGCTCTCCGAGCTGCCGGCCCTGCCCAACCACGACGAGCAGACGGTGCTGCGCTGCATCCGCATCCTGCGCCTCGCGGTGGCGGCCCACCACAGGCGTCAGGACAACCTGCTGCCCGAGTGGAACGTGCAGGCCGCCGGGGATCAGCTGGTGGTCACCCTGCCCCTGGACTGGTGCGACGAGAACAAGTTGCTGATGCAGAACCTGGAAAAGGAGCACCGCTACTGTCAGGAGCAGGGTTGGCCCCTGCTGTTCCAGCTCGGCTGACGCCGGCTCGGCGAGACAAAAAAGGCAGCCCACGGGCTGCCTTTTTGATTTTCTGGATGGCGGCTTACTGCAGCTCGGGCAGCAGCAGCTTGGCGATTTCGAAGTAGATGATAAGACCAGTGCCATCCACCAGAGTGGCGATGAAGGGGGCGGATACCACCGCCGGGTCGATGCGAAAGCGACGCAGCACCATGGGGATCACAGAAGCGACAGTGGCGCTCCACAGTACGATGGCAATGATGGTCAGGGTGACGACCATGCCGATCTGGGGGCCAACCCCCAGGCTCCAGGCCCGTACCCAGGCGGCCAGCGCGATGGCGGCCGAGATGAGCAGACCGGTGGAGATCTCTTTTTTCAGCACGGTGCCGAGGTTTTTCAGGCTCACCTCCCCCACCGCCATGGCACGCACTATGGTGGTGGTGATCTGGGTACCACTGTTGCCGCCGGTGCCGATGAGGAGCGGAATGAAGAAGGCCAGTGCGATGGCCGCTTCCAGCTGCTCCTCAAACGCCCGCAGCACGGTACCGGTATAGGCTTCGGCCACGAACAGGATCAGCAGCCAGCCCACCCGCTTGCGCCACAGTTGCCAGGGGGTGGCCTGCAGATAGGGGGTATCCAGCGGCGAGGAGCCCCCCTGCATCTCCGCATCCTCGGTGGATTCGAGCTCCAGGATGTCGGCGGCATCGTCCACGTGGAAGACCCCCACCAGACGCCCCTGATCTTCCACCGGCAGGAGTGAGAGGTCGCGGTCAATGAGCAGGCGGGCCGCCAGCTCCTGATCCGCCCGGGCGTTGATGCGCACCGCCTCCCCCTCCATCAGGTCCCCAACCGGCAGCAGAGGATCGGCGATCAGCAACGACTTGAGGGAGACGCTGCCAAGCAGGCGCTGCTCGCCGTCAACCACATAGAGATGACCGAACAGCCTGGCCTGATCCCAGGCCCCGTGGATCAGCTGCTTGGCGCTTTCCACCGTCGCATTGGCCTCCACTGCCAGGTATTCGTGGCGCATGTTGGCCCCCACCGACTCGTTCGGCCAGGCCAGCAGTGACTGGAAGGCTTTACGGGCGGGGTCTGGCAGCCGGGCGAGCAGGGTCTTGCGATCGTGCTCGTCGAGCCTGCGCAGGATGGCCAGCAGGTCCCGACGGGCCAGGGTGCCCTGTAGTATTCCCACGATGCTGCCATGCAGCCTGAGCAGCAGATGGCCGGCACACTCCGCCGGGAGGGAGGCGAGCAAGGACGCCCCTTCCGGCATGGAGAGGGTATCGAAGATGCAGTTGAGCTCTTCCGGGCGCAGGGTCAGAAGCTGATCGGCACGGGCCACCGGATCCAGGTTGTGCGCCAGCCAGTTGCGCAGGGCAACCGGGTCGAGCAGTTGATGACGATTGAGCAGGGTGTGTGTTTTCTTCATCACAGATGTCCTCATGTGATTTCAGGCGAACCTGAACGCCTCCGGCACCTGGCCGGATGCAACGGCAAGAAAACAGCAATTTGATTGACGAGTAACAGGCAGGAAATGACGCCGTCCGGCGTGTTTTCATCCCCACGTACCAGCTTTAGCACTGCATAACGTATCCGGCATGCCGGAAGCCACTTGGGTTGACACCTTAATCCGATGAAAACTGTCCTGATCTTGGGCGTCTCTGGACGTCGTGAGATCAGTGGCCTGTGTTTATGCAGGAGCCTCGCCTAACGAGATGCTGCGAACATTGATTGCACGGCGCTACCGTGCGGGCGGCATCATCTGCCCAGGCGCAGGTCGAGTCAAGGCAAACGGGCCCCTGGCAACGGGTTGTTACAAATTGGCCGGACGGCGGGCCCTTCATGAAACGAGGCTCCCCCGTGCGTGGCACGGGGGAGCCTGCGGTCAACGGACGAACGTCAGCGGATATAGTCGAAGAGGGTCAGCTTGCTTATCTTGCTGAAGGCTAGCTGGGAGGCGCTCATGGCTGCATCCTCCTTGGAGAGGGCCGCGATCACCTCGTACATGTCCGCCTCGGACACCTTGGCCCGCGCCTGCTGGTTCAGGGTGCTGAGTCCATCGTTGGAACTCATCACCTGCTCCAGGCTGTTCATCCTTCCCCCCAGCTCCCCCAGTCCCCGGTCTATCTTGGTTCTGGCGTTGCTCATGTGGGTGGTGGCATCGGAGACCGCCAGCTGGAAATCGCTCTCGGACAGGGTCGGATCACGCATGGCGGAGATGAAATCGGACATGCCATTGAGGATGTTGTCGTTTTTCGGGGTATCCAGCACGAAGTTCTGGGTCGCCGACCCCGCAGGGAGGTCGAGGGTGAGCGCCAGGCCGTTGAAGGGGATCTTGTTGCCCGCCACATAGTCGCCGCTTTGCAGCAGGGTGCCACCGCTGTCACGGATCTCGTAGGTGTCCGGCGGCCCGGCCAGGGTGCTGACCGCATATTGGTTGCTCGGCAGGGAAGAGTCATAGTTGTTGCGATAGAAGCTCTCGAAGTTCCCCTGATCCGCCACCGACACCTGGATGTTGCCACTAGCGGCGCTGGCAGTGCGCCGGGTCGCCACTATCTCGAACAGATCGAAACCGGAGTCGTTGGCCGGGATCTGCACCGTGGGTGAGACCTGGATGTTGCGCTGCCCCGTGTCCCCCTGGAACACATAGTTGCCACTGGCATCCTTGACGAAGGGCTGGGTCTTGCTCTGATTGCCGCCGAAGATGTACTCCCCCTGGGAGTTCTTGCTGTTCATCAGGTCGAACATCTGCTTTTGCAGCCCCTCCAGTTCGCTCGCGATGGCGCTGCGCTCCTCGGAGCCCATGGCGGAGTTGTTCGCCTTCTGGATCAGGGTCTGGGCACTCAGCATGGCGTTGTTGAGGGAGGTGAGCACCGTCTCCTCGTGGCCAAGGCTGTTCTCCAGCAGGCTGCCGTTGACGCCGTACTGCTTGAAGAGATCGATCTCCTTGGTCAGCGCCATCTTCTGGCTCATGCCGGCCGGGTCCTCCCCGGAACGGGAGAATTTATCCCCCGTCATCAACTGGTTGTAGGCGGTGTTCTGGCGCTCGCTCACCTTGCTCATGGAGGCAAGGTTGCGGTCATAGATCATGTTGGTGGTGATGCGCATGACTTACCTCACGGAGGAGAGCAGGGTGTCGAAGATGGTCTTGGCGGTGTTCACTATCTGGGCCGAGGCCGCATAGGACTGCTGGAAGCGGATGAGGTTGGCCGCCTCCTCCTCCAGATTGACGCCGGAGACACTCTCGAAGATGGCGGTACTCTGGGTCAGCTTCGCCTCGTTGGCCTGCAGCAGGGTCTTGGCCTGGCTGGTCTTGTTGCCAATGCCGCTCACCAGACCCGAGTAGGCATCGTTGAAGGTCATCTTGTCGTTGCTGGTGGCGGCGTTGTTGTTCTTGCGCACCAGCTCCTTGTTCTGCAGCTCCGCCAGCGCCAGGCCGTTGGCGTTGTCCGCAAAGCCGTCCTTGTTGTAGCTGAGCGTGAAGCTGTCGCTGGCCTCCACCTTGCCGGTGATGCTGAACTCATAGCCCGGGCTCTGGGTCGGATCGGCGTAGACCTTGGGCCCCCCAAGGGGACTCTCGAGGGCGGCCATCAGGTTCTTTCCCTTGCTGGAGGCGGGGGCCACACCGAGCAAGTTGTTGTTCTTGTCATAGACCTCGTAGTTGCCGCTGCCGTCGATCTTGATGACCTGGGGTGCACTCGGGTCCAGAGTGTTGGTGCCAAAACCCGAGCCCGTGCCGGTGTTGTAGACACCGCCCAGCGTTATCTCGCCCGAGCCCAGGTTCTGGGATCCCTTGTCCGCCTTCAGGGGGGATGCCAGCGCGATATCCTCGGGACGGGTGATCGCCTGCTCCAGGTTGGCAGCCGCATTCCGGGTGGGTTGCAACAAGATCTTGTCACCTGCGACCGGAGTGCCGGAGAGATCGATTTCGATGCCGTGCCCCGCCACCTCGAAGGTGGCTGGCGGCGTGGTCCCCGTGGCGAGCGAGGTACGCTGCCCGCTGCCGTCGATGGCGAATACCTCGTAACCGGTGGCGCTGTTGAACCGCACCTCGTAGTCGAAGGTGGTGACCTCGCTCCCCTTGCCGGGGACGAAGCTGACGCTGGCCGCCCCGTTACCCTGGTTGCTGGCGTAGGGCAGCCCCTGGCTTCCCTTGAGGGTGAAGAGATCCCCCCCAAGCTCGTTGTCGAGATCCATCCCCAGCCGGTTCTGCTGGTTCATGGCATCCCCCAGGGCGACGGCCAGCTGCCCCAGCTCCCGCTTGGCGGGCTCCAGATCCCGGCGCGCGGTGAAGAGGCCACCGATGGCACCGCCAATATCCTTGTCGTTGATGCTGGCCTGGTTCTTGCCCAGGGTCAGCTGCAGGGAAGGCTCACGGGAATCCGGGTCCCCCGGCACCACCTTGAACTGGGCCACGCCGCCATCGAGCACCAGGGAGTGCCCTGTGCTCATGTTGACCAGCATGCTGCCATTGGGCTGGGTCACGGTGCGGATCTCCATCTTCTCGGAGAGCTGGCGAATGGCCTCATCCCGCTGATCGAACAGCATCAGGTTCTCTTCAGGGGAGCCCTGGGTGCGGACGATGGCCTGGTTCAGATCGTTGATGCTGTTCAGCAGGCTGTTCACCCTGTCCGTCTCGTCCCCTATGGTGGCGTTGATGGTATCGGACTGCTTGTCGAGCTGGGCGGAGAGGGTATGGAATCTGTCCACCATGCCGCTCAGTTCACTCAGGGTCGTCTTGCGCCCCCCGATCTCGGACGGTGACTCGTTGGCGGTGTGGAAAGCCTTGAAATAGGAGGTGATGGTGGTCCCCACGCTGTTGCTGGCATCACCGAGCAGGCTGTCGAGTCGGAACAGTTGATCGTAGCGGGTGTTGGCCGCCTGATAGGCGGACGTATCCCGGCGCACCTCGGCCTGGGCATAGGCGTTGATGATGCGCTCGCTCACCATGTCGCCCGTCCCCAATCCGACGGAATTGGTGTAGATCAGGGTGCGTTCACGTACATAGCCCTGGCTATTGACGTTCACTATGTTGTTGCTGGTGGTCTGCAGCAGTCGCTGCTGGGCCAACACACCCGAGGTCCCAATTCCAAGCAGATCGCTTGCCATAGCTTACAGCTCCATCTCTGTGTTCCTGTCTGCAATGTTGCCGGGCGTCGAGTAACCGGCGATGGCATCACTGCGCAACACTTGTTTAAGTTTCCTGGCGTACTGGGGATCGGTGGCATAACCGGCCTGCTGCAACGCCTCGAAGTAACGTTCCGGGCTGTCCACCTTGGCCAGTGCCCCCTTGTAGCGACTCCCAGAGGTCAGGAAATCCACGTAGTCGTTGAAGCTCTCTTCAAACGACTCGTAGGAGCGAAACGCCGCCTTCTGGCGCGAGGCCACCCCTTGCTCGTATTCCAGGGTGCTCACCACCGCCTTGGGGCCTTCCCAACGCGGATCGGCCTTGATGCCGAACAGGTTGTGCGTCACGTTTCCGTCTGCATCCTTGATCACCCGCTTGCCCCAGCCACTCTCAAGGGCGGCCTGGGCCACCAGCACCGCCGGGCTCAACCCCAGCTTGTCCGCCGCCTTCTTGGCCAGCGGCATCAGCCTGTCGACGAACTCTTCCGGGCTGTCAAACACCTTGGCGCTGCCATCCAGGGCCGAAGGCCTCTGGCTGCTGCCCATGGGCGGCACGGTGCGGTGGGGGCGTCTTGGCAGGGCCAGCGTTCGCTCGGCCCCATTCAGCTCACCCTTCATTTCGTTATCAGCAAAATCTTTGCCAACTTTGGAGGCAGCAATCAGATCGTTGGAGGCACTGGGGGGTTGATAGGGCTTGTAGACCCGCTCGGTACGCTGGGGCAGCTTGAGTACCCGGCCATCCTGATGGGTGAAGGTCTGCTCGGGTGAGAGCTGCCTGGCCACCATCTCGGCAATGCCCAGCCCCCCCTTGCTCGACATGTCGGCAACCCGCTGCTCGTCCAGCATCCCTTCATAGAACTGGGTGTAGCTGCTGTTCATCGGGTTGCCCTCGGTGAGCACCGAGTTGGCCTGGCGCATCCCCTTGAACAGGGTCTGGGTGAAGATGGATTCGAACTGGCGGGCGGCCGCCATCAGGGCCCCTTGCTTCCCCTCCTTGCTCAGGCTCATCTGGCGCAGTTTGTCCAGGTTCTGGACATCCTGCACCATGCCAATATTGATACCGCTCTGGGTGTCGAACTCTGCCATAACCTACCTCTTTGCCGCCCGTGGCAACCGCTTGCCGCTCACGAAATTACAGAATGACCAGTTGGCCCTGGATCGCGCCCGCCTGCTGCAGCGCCTCCAGGATCGCCATCAGATCCCCGGGGGCGACCCCCACCTGGTTCACCGCCCGCACCAGGTCGTCCAGGGTCGCGCCGGTATCGAGCTTGAACATCCGACCGGGATCCTGCTGCACGTTGATGGTGGAGTTGTTGGTGACCGCCGTCTGCCCGCCAGCGAGCGGATTGGGTTGGGAGACCTGCTGGTTCTCGGCGATGGTGACCGTCAGCCCACCGTGGCTGATGGCCGCCGGGCGCAGCTTGACCTCGCTGCCGATGACGATGGTCCCGGTGCGCGAATTCACGATGATCTTGGCGGACTCGCTCGCCGGGTCCACTTCCAGGTTCTCGATGGTGGAGAGGTAGGAGACCCGCTGGGCCGGATCCCGCGGTGCGAATACCTTGATGGAGGTGGCGTCCATCGCCTGGGCGGTGTTCGGACCCACCAGATCGTTGACCACGTCCGCCAGACGGCGGGCGGTGGTGAAGTCCGGCCGGTTCAGGTTGAAGGTGATGGTGTCGCCCTGGCTGAAGGAGTTGGGAACCTCCCGCTCCACGGTCGCCCCGTTGGCGATGCGCCCCACTGTGGGCGTGTTCACCACCACCTTGGAGCCGTCCGCCCCTTCGGCCCCGAGGCCACCGACCACCAGGCTGCCCTGGGCCACCGCATAGACGCGGCCATCCAGCCCTTTCAGGAAGGTCTGGAGCAGGGTGCCGCCACGCAGGCTCTTCGCCTCGCCGATGGCGGAGACGGTGACGTCTATGGTCTGGCCCGGCTTGGAGAAGGGGGGCAGATCCGCGTGGATGGCCACCGGTGCCACGTCCTTGATCTTGGGCTTGATGTTGTCAGGCACCTTGATGCCGAAGTTGTTGAGCATGGTCCTGAAGGTCTGCTCGGTGAAGGCGTTGTTCTTCTCCCCCGTGCCGGGCAGGCCCACCACCAGACCGTAACCGATCAGCTGGTTGCTGCGCACCCCTTCCACCGAGGCGAGGTCCTTGATGCGGGATGCGTGCGCCAGCCCGAAGGGCAGCAGGCAGCACAGCAGGGCAAGCAGACGGAATCGGTTCATGACATCTCCTAACAAAACCTTCCTGATCCAGGGCCCGTGAACGCCCCGGACTCTTGAGTCTTAAATGGGCCACCAGGGGCCGTTGAAGAAGCTGGTGAGCCAGCCCTGTTCCTGGGTGTTCGCCAGATCCCCGGTACCGCCGTAATAGATACGCGCATTGGCCACCCGCTGGGAGGAGACGCTGTTTTCCGAGCTCACGTCCTCCGGGCGCACCAGACCGGTGATACGGATATATTCGTTGCCATTGTTGAGCATGATCCACTTCTCGCCGCGCACCAGCAGGTTGCCGTTTGGCAGTACCTTGACCACGCTGACCGAGATGTTGCCCTGCAGGCTGTTGCTCTGATCCGCCTTGGCCTGCCCCTTGAAGGCACTGTTCTGGCCGATGGAGGCCGACAGATCGTAGGGCCCCGCCGTGACCGGCACCCCACCCAGGGTGACGGGGTCGAGCGCCAGCTTGTTGTCCTTGCCGCTCTGGGTGTTGGCCTTTTTCGACGCCGAGGTCGACTCCGCCAACTGGATGGTGATGATGTCACCCACCCGGTGCGCCTTGATGTCCGAGTAGATGCCGTTGACCTGCTCGGGCTGGAAGATGGCGCCGGTCGGGCGCACCGACACCGGCTCCGACTCCCCGTAGACGGGGGCGAAATCCGGGTCATCCGGTTTGGCGGTATTGGGGGTACTGGTGCAACCCGCCAGCGTCAGCAGTCCCAGCATCCATATGGCTTTCATCATGGCACTCCTTTCATCAGGTCCGCTGGGTCAGGAAGGACATCATGGAGTCGACGGCGGAGATGACCTTGGAGTTCATCTCGTAGACCCGCTGAGCCTGGATGAGATTCACCAGCTCCTCGGTCACGTTGACGTTGGAGGTCTCCAGCATCCCCTGCTTGATCACCCCCAGCCCGTCCGCGCCGGCAGTCCCCTGAATGGGGGCGCCGCTGGACTGGGTCTCGAGGAAGAGGTTCTCCCCCATGGGCTGCAGGCCGGTGGGGTTGACGAAGTCCGTGGTGTTGATCTGGCCCACCACCTGGGACTGGCCATCCCCCTTGAGCTGGACGGAGACCTGGCCATCCTCCCCCACGGTGACGCTCTGGGCGTTCTCGGGGATCTGGATCTCCGGTTGCAACGGGTAACCGTTGCCCGGGGTGACGATGGTCCCCTCGTCGTTCAGGGTGAACTGGCCGTTGCGGGTATAGGCGGCGCTGCCATCGGGCAGCTGGATTTCGAAGTAGCCGCGACCGCTGATCATCAGATCAAGGGAGTTGTCCGTGGTCTGGACGTTGCCCTGACTGTGGTTTTTCTGGGTGGCGACCACCTTGGCCCCCGCCCCCAGCATCAGGCCGGAAGGGAGCTCGGTGTCCGCCGAGGAGCGACCGCCAGGCTGGTTGATGTTCTGATAAAGCAGATCCTCGAAGATGGCCCGCGCCTTCTTGTAGCCCACGGTGCTGGCGTTCGCCAGGTTGTTCGAGGTGACCGAGATGTTGGTCTGCTGGGCATCGAGGCCGGTCTTGCTGATCCAGAGTGCAGGATTCATGGGGTGCTCCTTGATTAGCTGATACGCAGCAGCTGGGTTTGTGCCTCGTCGTTCTCCTCGGCGGTCTTCATGATCTTGACCTGAGTTTCAAACTGACGTTGCAAGCGAATAAGGTTGGTCATCTCGTCGACCACGTTGACGTTGCTCCCCTCTAGGGAGCCGGCGATCAGGCCCACATCCGCAGACGCGGCCTCATTCTGGCCATCCTTGCGGCGAAACAGGCCGTCCTGGCCTTTCTCCACCGCATCTGCCGCCGGGTTGACCAGCTTGATACGCTGGAAATCTTCCGGCAGGTTGGCGGCAGCCCCCTCGGGACGGCCGCTGATGGTACCGTCACGATTGATCTCAATTTTCTCCATGGGCAGGGGCAGCACGATGGGCTGACCGGCATCATCCACCACATTCAGACCGGTGGAGGTCTGCAGATTGCCGGTGGCATTGAGCTGCAGGTTGCCCATGCGGGTATAGGCTTCCGCACCGTTGGGATCCTGCACTGCAATCCAGCCCGGCCCATCGACGGCAACGTCAAGATCCCGACCCGTGGTCATCAGCATGCCGTGCTGCAGGTTCTGGCCCGGCCGCTCGGTCATGGCGAACACCCGCGTGGGCAGCCCTTCGCCAAACGCCTGCATGCTGCGCGCCTGCTCGAAGTCAGACTTGAAGCCAATGGTGTTGGCGTTGGCAAGGTTGTTGCCACGAACAGCCAGGCTGTTCATGTTCTCCTTGGCCCCGGACATGGCGATGTAAAGCAGGTGATCCATGGGATCCTCCGTCAAACAGATGACTCTCACAGCTCAACTGCAAGTTGAATGCCAAGAGAGATGACGAAGACGGAATGAAAGGAGGAAATGAGGCGGGACGGAAATGACAAGGGGCGCCGAAGCGCCCCTTCCAACTACCCGTCGTCTTAGCGGATCTGCAGTATGTTCTGCTGCAGGGAGCTGTTCACTTCCAGGGAACGGGAGTTGGCCTGGAAGTTGCGCTGGGCAGTGATGAGGTCGACCAGCTCGGTGGTGAGATCCACGTTGGACTGCTCCAGTGCCGACGACTTGATGGAGCCGAACGTGCCGGAGTTCGGGGTGCCGGGCAAGGCATCGCCAGAGAGCAGGGACTGGCGCCAGGAGGTGTCGCCGACCTGGGTGAGACCCTGGGCATTGGCAAACTTCGCCATGGCCACCATGGCCACCTTGACGGTGGTGGCGTTGCTGTAAGTGGCGGAGACAATGCCATCCGCCCCGATCTCCACCTTGGTCAGGCGACCGACGGTGGAGCCGTCCTGGGTCAGCTTGCTCACTTCAAAGGGGGAGGCGTACTGGGTCACGGTACCAAGCTTGAACTCAATCTCCTGGGTGCCATCGGCGCCATTGGTGATGATACCAGCCCCTGTCGCCCCCAGGGGTTCCGTCTTGATGACCGCCGGGGTGGTGGGTGTGACCATCTTGCCGGAGGCATCGAAGGTCACCCGGGCGCTCAGGGGGGCCTGGCTCAAACCGGTCGCCATGGTGGTGGCCGTACCGCCTACGATGTCGATGGGCTTGTCCCCTTCATAGAGGTACATGCGCCAGGCAGTCGGCACCGCCGCTTGGGTAGGATCGGCCGGATCCGCTTCCTTGGTGAAGTACTGGGTGATGGTGTGTGGCTCGCCCAGGGAGTCATAGACCACCACGGAAGTAGAGGAGGAGTAGGTGGTCGAGTCAGTGGGATCGAATTTGGAGGCATTGACATCCATCAGCGTTTTCGTGCTGGAAGGCAGGTTGAAGCCAGCCTCGACCGTCGTGGTCTGCACCGGCTCACCGGCCTTGTCCGGGATCTGGATGGGCTTGGTGGCGTTGATGCTCACCGCCTTGGGGGTGCCGTCAGAGTTGATCTCGTACCCCTGCAGATAACCGCCGGAGTTGCTGACCATGTAGCTGCTTTCATTGAGCTTGAAGGCGCCCGCACGGGTGTAGGTGCGATCCAGGTTGGTCAGGCCGTCCGAGGTCACGAAGAAGCCGTTGCCCTGGATGGCGAGATCCAGCGCGTTGTTGGTGAATTGCAGCGCGCCCTGGTGGAACTGCTGGGCCACAGCGCCAGTCGCCACCCCGTTGCCGACCTGGGTCTTGGCGTTGACGAAGATGGAGTTGGCGTAGACGTCGGCAAACTCGGCACGGGACTCCTTGAAGCCGGTGGTATTGACGTTGGCAATGTTGTTCGCGGTGACGTTCAGGTCTTTTTGAGCCGCATTGATGCCGCTGAGGGCATTGTTGAATGACATGTCTTTCTCCTTAGATCACTGCGTTAGAGGACGAAGCCGACTGGGTGGTGGTCTTGCCGGTCGTCGCGCCAATTTCCAATACATCGGTCAGGTAGATGCCGCCCAGTCCCTTGAGTTTGAGGGTGCTGGGGTTGGTGCTCGTTCCCAGGGTGACGCTCTCCACCTTGGCGTAAGTCAGGGCGGGGACGCTCTCCGGCTTGCCGTCGACGGTGGCATGCGCCTCTATCGAATACTTGCCGCTCTTGGCCTCGTTGCCGGACTTGTCCTTGCCATCCCATTCAAAGGCCACGTTCCCCTTGTGGCTCCCTTCGATGGCGAACTCCCTGATGACCTGGCCGCTCTCGTCCTTCACCGTCACCTTGATGTTGCTGCCGCCATCGCCAGTGGCGATGACCCCCGTGAGGGTGCCCCCCTTCTCCACGTAACCCGTGTTGGACGGGATCAGCACGTTCTGCCCCACCAGCGCGGAAGCCTGCAGCGCCTGGCTGGAGGTCATCAGGCTGTTGAGGCTCTCCATCTGGGTGGAGAGGCTGCTGATCCCCTGAGACGTCGACATCGAGGTCATCTGGGAAAGCATCTGGGCGTTGTCCACCGGTTTGAACGGATCCTGATAGGAGAGCTGCATGGTCAGCAGCTTCAGGAAGGACTCCTGATCCAGCTCCTTTTTCTGGGTACTGGTGTTGACCGTACTGGTCTGGGCCGACGTCGTCCGGTTGACGCCCAGCAGGCTGTCATAGGTATCTGCCACTTATGCTCCCCCCTCTAGGGCGTGCCCACTGGGCCGATTGTTGCCGCCTGGCAGGCGATCACGGGTCACTCTCATCCGGGTTCACCTCTGTCAGGACTTGCCCAGACCCAGGGTCTGCTGCAACATTTTCTTGGCCGCATCGGCCACCTGGACGTTGGTCTGGTAGCTGCGCGACGCCGCTATCATGTCCGCCATCTCTTCCACCATGTTGACGTTGGGCTTGAAGATAAAGCCATCCTTGTCCGCCATGGGGTGATTCGGGTTGTACTCCTTGAGCAGGGGCGCATCACTCTCGACGATGCCCTTCACATCCACCCCGACCGAGGCCTGCTTGTCGGACATGGCCTGATCCAGCTGGGCGGCAAAGACTGGCCGCCTGGCGTGGTAAGTTTTTTCCACGCTGGAGCTGACGCTGTCAGCGTTAGCCATGTTGCTCGCCACCGTGTTGAGGCGAACGGACTGCGCGCTCATGGCAGAGCCTGCAATGTCAAAGACCTTGAACAAACTCATCCTTGCTCTCCTTTCAGTGCCTTGAGCAGGCCGCTTATCTTGCTGTTCATGAATTCAAGGGAGGCCTGGTATTCGAGGCTGTTGCGCAGGAACTCGCTACGCTCCTGCTGCACGTCCACCGTGTTGCCGTCACCGGTATCCGGTTGCAGGGGATTGCGGTACTGGGTCGTGCCCGGGGTATCCATCTGCAAGGCGAAGTGCTTCTCGCTGGTGGTGCTGAGCCCGAACCCTTGCTGGCCCTGGGCATCCTGCAACGCCTGTGAGAAGTCGATGTCACGGGCCTTGAAGCCCGGCGTGTCCGCATTGGCGATGTTGCTGGACAACACCTCGGCACGCTTGGCGCGCACGCTCAGCGTGTACTGATGAACACCGAATGCCTTGTCGAATGAAATTGCCATAGCACACCTCCTGCTTCATGAATATTTAGCAAGAGGTGTGCCAAGAGGGTATTGAGCGGGGTTATTTGACCTTGTAGACGATGCCGGGGTTGCAGCGGATCATCTCGAACTTGTCGGTGAGGCCGGCCAGAGACTCGGAGGCCCCCAGCATCAGGTAGCCGCCAGGATTGAGGCTGCTGGCGAACTGGTTGAGGATCTTGGATTTCACTTCGGGCGCAAAGTAGATGAGCACGTTGCGGCAGAAGATGATGTCAAACTTGCCGAGCAGGCTGTAGCTCTCCAGCAGGTTGAGGGGACGGAAGCTGGTCAATTTTCTGACACGCTCCACCACCCGCATCTTGTTGTCGCCACAGGGTTCGAAAAAGAGTCGCTTGCGCTCGGGGGAGAGCCCGCGGGCCAGCGCCAGGCTGTCGTAGACCCCCTCTTTGCACTGGTTGAGCATGGTGCTGGAGATATCGGTCCCCACTATCTGCACCCCGCCCGGCAAGGTACCCGGCCGCTTGACTTGCTGCTCCAGCGCCGTCATGGCGATGGAGTAGGGTTCCTGCCCGGATGAAGAGGCGGCAGACCATATCTTGATGGGACGACCGCTCCTGCCAAGCTCCGGGAAAATCTTGTCGCTCAGCAGCTGGAACGGATAGGTATCGCGAAACCACAGGGTCTCGTTGGTGGTCATGGCATCGACCACCGCCATCTTGAGCTCCCGCTCGCGCACGCTCATCGCCCGGGTGACCAGATCAGACAGACTCTCGATACCAAACTGAGTCATCAAGGGCGACAGGCGGCTCTTGACCAGATACTGTTTGTTGTCACCCAGCACTATGCCGCTCTGTTGCGCCAGAAAATTGCTGAATTGCCTGTATAAGTCGTCCGAAAGTGTCTTCATGCAGTTGTTCTTCTTGATTAGAGAGCGCCTTGTACGGCCTTGGCCAATTCATCCGGCTGGAATTTGGCAATGAAATTGTTCGCTCCGACTTTCTGCACCATGGCCTGATTGAACACCCCACTGAGGGAAGTGTGCAGGATAACATGCAAATCCTTGAGGTTGGGATTGTTGCGGATCTCGGCGGTGAAGGTATAACCGTCCATCTCCGGCATCTCGATGTCCGAAATGACCAGGGCTATCTGATCCTTGATGGGACCGTTCTTGGACATCTCCAGCAACATGTTGAGCGCTTCCCGTCCATCCTTGGCCAGCATGCACTGCACCCCGATAGCCTCAAGTGCCCGTTGAACCTGCTTGCGCGCCACCGAAGAGTCGTCCGCAACCAGCACGGGACGCCCGTGAGGATTGCGCTCCACGCTTGCTTCCACCAGTTCGGTGGACACCTCGGTGGAGACCGGCGAGATCTCGTTGAGAATGCGCTCCACGTCCAGGATCTCCACCAGCTCACCATCTACCTCGGTCACCGCCGTCATGTAGTTGATGCGACCTGCCCCTTTGGGTGGCGGCAGGATGGACTCCCAGTTCATGTTGATGATGCGCTCGACCGAGTGGACCAGGAACCCCTGAATGGAACGGTTGTACTCGGAGATGATGATGAAGCACTTGGAGAGATCCTGAATGGGGCGCTTGCCCATCGCCATGCTGAGATCGATCACCGAGATGGTCTGGCCACGGATATGTGCCACGCCGCGAATGCAGGAGTTGAGCTTGGGCATGACGGTCAGAGGGGGACACTGCAGCACCTCGCGTACCTTGAATACGTTGATGCCAAATCTTTGACGTCCATTGAGACGAAACAACAGCAGCTCCAGCCTGTTTTGTCCCACTAGCTGGGTTCGCTGGTTGACCGAGTCCAGAATACTCGCCATAAACACTCCCTAAAAATGCTTGGCACTGATCGTGCATGTCATTATGCATGCACATTGGCTTGCATCAGATCATCGTTGTTTCAACAACCGAATAATTCTGGAGCAAGCATAGTTAACTACGGTGGTATACGTGAATAACTTATCGACCGGTAAGCAAAAATGATTAGTAGACTTTTCCTTATCTTACTGCCGTTTTGCAGTCTGTCTCACGCCATGGCGTCCGAGGTCACCGACTATCTGCAAGAACAGGCACAGGCGTTCGTGCTCGACCAGCTCGATATTCCCCTCGATGCACAGGCCGACGTCAAGGCCGGTACCATTGACGAGCGCCTCCCCCTCACGCGCTGCGAAGATGCCCTCACCATTTCCCTCCCCGCCAGGATGGAGATCCGTCGCAACACCACCGTCTACCTCAAGTGCGAGGGAGAGAAATCCTGGGATCTCTATCTACCGGTCCGGGTCAGCATCCAGAAACCCTATGTCACCGTCGCCGTCCCGGTTGCCAAGGGAGACGTTCTGAGTGAACCCATGCTGACCCTGGCATACCAGGACCAGACCCTGATCCGTGGCGACTACCTTACCGACCCGACCGCCCTTATCGGGGTACGCAGCAAGCGTGAGCTCAAACCGGGTCAGCCAATCAGGCTCACCCAGGTATGCGTGGTATGCAAGGGGGACCAGGTCACCCTGAGCGCCGAAAACAGCAGCATGCAGATCAAAACCATGGCCCGCGCCTTGCAAGATGGCAGCTTCGGAGACATGATCCGGCTTGTCAACACGCGCTCGGGCAGAACGGTGCAAGGCCAGGTCAGTGCAGTGGGCTCCGTGGTCGTGACATTCTGACACATGAATGCACTGCGCAATTTTTTTCTAAAGTTCTGACCGCCGTCACCGATACACAGGTAAGCGAACAGTAAAGCAGACGAAGGTAAACCTTATGGCTATCAACAATATCAACAACTTGGCTAACAACCGCCTGCAAAACAGCGGCAGCAGTCAAGGTGTAGCCACCAAGCCGGCGACCTCCAGCGAGGGCAGCCGTGCGACCACCGTCAAGAGCGACTCTGTCTCCTTGACCAGTGAGGCGCAGCAATTGCAGCAGATGCAGAAGACCCTCAACACCGCCTCCACCGGTAACGAGAGCCGCGTCGAGAGCCTGAAGAAGGCCGTGGCCAGTGGGGAGTACAAGGTCAACAGCGAAACCGTGGCCAGAAAGATGTTCAGCTTTGAAGCCGATCTGGATAAACGGTTGGGATGATGGACCTCCCTTCGCTGCTGCGCGCTCAGGACGACAACCTCTCCCAGATGCAAGGCTTGCTGGCAGAGGAGTTCGACCTCCTCAAGGCTCACCGGGCCCTTGCCTTGCCGGCACTCGCCGATCGCAAGCAGCAACTGCTGGTGGCCATCGAGACGCTGGACAAGACTCTGGCGGAGCTACCCGACCTGAAGCAACAGCTGAGCGCCTTCCCGACCCAATTGCAGGTCCTTCAAGCCAAGCTGGAAGCCTGCCAGGAGCAGAACAATCTCAACGGACGTCTGCTCGAACTCAGTATTGTCTCCAATCGCCGTCTCGCCAGCTTCCTCAGCAAGCTCAGAGACAGCAGCTCCCTGACCTATGACGCCAAAGGCAATACCCGCTCAGGCACCCGCTCTTTCGGGATCAAGGCCTGATCTCCTCTCCCCCTTCGGGCTTCCTCTCCTTTTGGGCCCCTAGTCAGAGCACCAGCTGCATCAGGGTTTCTCCATCCTTGCAGGCATGGATGCTCATGCAGCCCTCGTCATAGCGCCCATAACTGGCCACCCACTCGCCCCTTGGAAAACAGATAGACCCCGGGTTCATCAGGATCATCTCTCCTTCCTGACATAGCACAGGCACATGGGTATGACCGCTGATGAACAGGCTCCCTGCAGGCAGGGGCACGTTGCTGGGCTCATAGAGATGACCGTGGCTGACAAACCAACGCCGCCCATCCACCAGTAGCTGGTTGTAGGGCGCCGTGATGGGGAAGTGGAGCAGCATCTGGTCCACCTCCGAATCGCAATTGCCACGCACCGCCATGATGCGGGGGGCCAGCTGGTTGAGCCTTGCCGCCACGGCAGCAGGATCATACCCCGCCCGCACCGGATTGCGCGGCCCGTGATTGAGCAGATCCCCGAGCAGCAGATAGTGATCAGGCTGCCAGGGAGCGAGTTGCGCCAGCACCTGCTCGAGGGCAGTCAGACTGCCGTGCAGATCCGAGATATTGACATCCTCCCCCACCTTAGCGCTTCGCGTCACAGGAGGGGGATTCCCATTACTGGGTGATAGCTGCTCGCGC
>NZ_JAPCIY010000052.1:0-31895 GCF_027707645.1 Aeromonas sp. QDB30
GGCGATAAAATTAGATCACAAACGAAGCCTTTTTTATATCTATTTCAATTGGTTGGCGCTAAAGATCCTGTACATGAATAAAAGTTAAACGCAATAGCTCATTCCTCCCCTTCTGAATCACTCCCCCAACCTCTGTGCCAACCCCGAATACCGCTCGGTCTTTTTCCGCACGGCCTGTGCCAGCAGGGCACGATCGCCGTAGAGATCGAGGCGGGCCTTGGCGCGGGTGATGCCGGTATAGACCAGCTCGCGGGTCAGGAGCGGGCTGGGGCTGTCGGGCAGCACCAGCACGGTATGGGCAAACTCCGAGCCCTGGGATTTGTGGATGGTCATGGCGTAGACCGTCTCATGGGGCGGCAACCGGCTGGGCAACAGCGCCCGCAGGGTGCCGTCCGGCTGCTCGAACCACACCTTGAGGCGGCCGGTGTCATCGGGCAGGCAGAGCCCCATGTCGCCGTTGTAGAGGCCCACCCCGTGGTCGTTGCGCACCACCATCACCGGGCGGCCCGCATACCAGTCGCCGTCACGCTGGATCAGCCCTGCCTTGGCGAGGGCCAGTTCGAGGCGCTCGTTGAGCCCCATCACCCCGAAGGGGCCGTCCCGCAGGGCGCAGAGGATCTGGAAGCCGTTGAACGCCTTGAACACCGCCGCCGGATCCTCTCCGGCCCGGGCCGCCTTGAGGTAGCTGCCATAACCGGCCACCCCCTCTGCGATCAAGGCGTTGTAGGCCTCCCCCGCCCAGGGGTGCAGGCGGATGTCGCCAAATCCTGCGCCCCAGACCGCCTCCACCGCCGCCCCGTCGCCGCTGTTGCAGGCGCGCGCCAGCTGGCCGATGCCCGAATGCTGGTCAAAGCGCCAGCTCTTGGAGAGCAAACAGAGGCTGTCGCGCACGCTGGCCCCCGATGGCGTACCTTGCAGGCGATAGCCGGTCTGGCGGGAGAGCCAGTGTGCCTGCGCGGGGCTGATGCCCTGTTCGATAAAGCTGCAGATATCCCCGAGCACGGCCCCCGCCTCCACCGAGGCGAGCTGATCCTTGTCGCCGAGCAGGATCAGGCGAGCGTGGCGGGGCAGCGCATCCAGCAGGCGCGCCATCATCGGCAAGTCGACCATGGAGGCCTCATCCACCACCAGCAGGTCGAGGTGCAGCGGGTTGCCTCTGTGATGGCGGAACTGGCTGCGCCCGGGGATCACCCCGAGCAGCCGATGCAAAGTGCCCGCCTCGGTGGGGATGGCCTCCACCCACTCGGGGGGCAGATCCAGCGCCTGCAGGGCAGCGCCGATACTCTCGGTCAGGCGCGCCGCCGCCTTGCCGGTGGGGGCCACCAGCCGGATCGCCGGGGCCTTGCCCCCTTGCAGGCCGGTCTCCACCAGGATGGCGAGGAGCTTGGCCACCGTGGTGGTCTTGCCGGTGCCGGGGCCGCCGGAGATGACCGCGAAGGGGCGCGCCGCCGCCGTGGCCGCCGCCAGCTTCTGGCCGTTGCAGCAGAGCGCCTCGGGCACCAGGGTATCCAGCCGCTCCAGCTCGCTGGCCGCCTGGGCGCTTTTTAGCAGGGTCTCCACGGCGGGCCACTCCACCTCATGGGGGAAGACCAGATCCAGGTACTTCTCCACAAAGTGGCGGGCGGAGAAATCCGGCGCGAGGCGGGCCTTGAGCAAGGCCCCGAACACCAGGCCGTAGTCGCGGGCAAAGAGGCGTGACAGGGCCGGGGCAATCTCCGGCCATTCGGCCCGTTCACTCAAGGCGCTAAGGTGGCGGGCCACCCCCAGCTCAAAGTCGTGGTAGCGGGTGAGGTAGAGGCGATCCCCCCAGAGCCGCAGGGGCCAGCGGGGGGGCTCCCCCTCCTCCTGTTCGCTCCCCACCAGGGGGCTGGCCGCAAAGAGGGCGGGCCAGCTTGCAGGATCCGCGAGATCCGCCAGCAGATCCCGGCTCTGATCCGGATCCAGTCCGAAGGGGCGCGAGGATCCCTGCCCGTCACCGCCCTGAGCAAGCATCGCCAGCGGCAGGCAGACATGGCCGCGCCCCAGCTCATGGCAGGCGAGTGCGGCCCCCAGCACCAGCTCGGGGCTGCCGCCAAGGTCGGCCACCAGCCTGGCAAATTGCAGGTCAAGCTGGCGGATGCGCCCCGCCAGCGCCAAGGCTTTCAGCCGCTCTATCATGGTTTCGCCCTTCATCTCGCCCCTCATGCCTCTGCCTTGTTCGATTTCTCTAAACGATGATCGTCAGACGTCACACCTTTACTAAACAACTCGTCCAGCCCCAGCACCAGTTCCCGGCTGGGCCTGGCATGGAAAATGCCCCCCTGGGGCATGCCGCGCAGGAAGAGATAGAAGACCCCGCCGAAATGCCGGTCGAAATCGTAGCCCGGCAGCCGCAAGGCGAGCAGCCGGTGCAGGGCCAGCGAATAGAGCTGGTATTGCAGATCGTAGCGATGCTCGCGCATGGCCCGCTCCAGGGCCGGGCGGCCGTAATCGGCGGGGCTCATGCCAAGGTGGTTCGATTTGTAGTCGAGCAGATACCAGCGCCCCTGCCACTCGAACACCAGGTCGATAAAGCCCTTGAGCATCCCCTGCACGGTGGCAAAACCGAGCGGCTTGCCGCCCCGCGACAGGGGGTCGTGCAGCTGGCAGAGCGCGGTCAGCGCCGGTGCCGTCACCCGCCCCATGGGCAGGAAGAACTCCAGCTCCACCTGTTTGCGCTCGGGGGCCAGATCCCGCAGCCGCACCGGATCCCCAAGGCCGGTCTCAAGGGGGGTATCCAGCACCGCCTCCACCTGCTGTTGCAGCACGGGGGCCCAGCCTTCGTCGAACCCCTCCTGGGCCAGCAGGGCGGCGATGTGCTGTGCCAGCGCCTCGCCCTTCGCGTGCTCGAAGTCGATGGTCTCGAACAGGCTGTGGAGCAGGGTGCCGGGACGCGCCCCCTTGGGGAAGGTGAAGATGGAAGGGGCGGGCGCATCCTCTTCCAGCACGGTGACGGCAGCCTCGGTAGCCACCTCGTCATCGAAGCCGGGGTTGGCCAGCACCCCCTTGCCGTGGCCGTTGCCCTGGGCCGCGAGCCCGGAGTAGGAGCTGATCCACCAGTCCCGCTCAAGCTGCCCCTGGAACGCGCGCACGGTGGGCTCCCCCGGCGTCTCCGCTTCGGCGGGCAGCGGGGCCGGGCGGGTGAGCGAGGGCTCACCGACGGCCACCCCCGGCAGCGCCTGGGCCAGGTCGGTGAGGGCGGTCGCCAGTGTCCCGGCGTCCCCCTCCTCCCCCTTTTGCAGCAGGTAGCCGATGGCGGTGCGGTGCAGGTCGGTCTTCTCCGACTTGCCCGCCCCGGAGCGCACCGGCGCCAGCCCGAGCCAGGTGGCATAGACCCCCCGGGTCAGGGCCACGTAGAGCAGGCGCAAGTCTTCGGCGAGGCGCTCCTTGTCGGCCTCGGCCAGGGACGCCTCGGCACCGGTGAGATCGAGCACGGTGCGATTGCCCGCCTCCCCCGTTTCGTGGAACAGGGGGGTGTCGGCGGCGCGGTGGCTGCAAATGAACGGCAGGAAGACCAGCGGGTACTCCAGCCCCTTGGATTTGTGGATGGTGACGATCTGCACCAGCTTGCGCTCGGATTCCAGGCGAAGTATCTGCTCCCCATCCTGGCCGTTGGGCTGGCTCACCGCCTCCCCGAGCCAGCGCAGCAGGGCGTACTCCCCGTCCAGCTCGCCGCTCGCCTGTTGCAGCAGCTCGCCGAGATGGAGGAAGTTGGTCAGCCGCCGCTCCCCGTAGGGGCTCGCCAGCAGGGAGGCGGCGAGGTTGCGCCCGTGCATCAGGGCCCGCAGCATGGCCAGCACCCCGTGGCGATGCCAGACCGCGCGGTATCCCATGAACTCCTGCACCGCGCTTTCCCAGGCCCGCTCGTCCGAGGCCAGCGCGTCCAGAGCCCTGGCATCGAGATCGAACAAGCCGGTGGCGAGCGCTGCCCTAAGGCTTCGCTCATCGCTCGGGTTCTGGCAGGCGTGCAGGATCAGGAGGATCTCCCGCGCCTCCACCTGGGCCAGCACGCTCTCGCGGTTCGACAGATAGACGGAGGTGATGGCAAGGCGCGCCAGCTCCTGCTGCACCAGCTTGCCCTCGGCGCCGGTGCGCACCAGCACGGCGATATCCCCGGCCCTGACCGGCTCGCTGCCGAGCATCGCCTTGCCCTCCCGGGCCAGCGTGAGCAGGCGATGGATCTCCGCCGCCGTGGCGCGGGCCATCCTGCTCTGGTACTCCCCCTTGTTGAAGGTGGGCTGACCGGTGAGCTGCCAGCAGTGCAGCACGGGGGCGGTCTGCCCCTCGATCAGCAGTGCCCGGCTCTTGCCCTGCGCCTCCACCGGCAGGAAGGGGATGTCCGCCTCGTAGATGAAGGGATCCTTCGCCCGCTCGAACAGGCCGTTGACCGCCGCCACCAGGGCGCGGCTTGAGCGCCAGTTGCGCCCCAGGGTGTAGTGGGCGCTCACATTTCGCCGCGCCTGGATGTAGGTGAAGATGTCGGCGCCACGAAAGCCGTAGATGGCCTGCTTGGGGTCGCCGATCATCAGGAGCGCCGTGTCCTGGTGACCGCCGTAAAGGCGATGGAAGATGCGGTACTGCTGGGGGTCGGTATCCTGGAATTCATCGATCATGGCGACCCGGTAGGTGGCGCGGATGCGCTCGCACAGCCGCTCCCCCAGGCCCGAGCCGAGCGCCCCGTCGAGATCCCGCAGCAGATCGTCGAAGGAGAGCTGATGGGCCTGGCGCTTGCTCTCCTGCATCCGGCTGCGCACCACCCTGGCCGCCCGCTGCAAGACGAGATCCCGGATGCCGGGTCGGCTCGCCAGCAGGGCGTCTATCTCCCCAAAGAGCGGCAGGGTGGGCACCGTTCCCCCCTTCTTGAGGTTCTCCTCCAGCGCCTGCTGGCCGAAGCGCTCCAGCTCCTTGGGCAGGACGTAGCCGCTGGTCTCGTCCTGCGCCCAGTCGCCAATCTTGGCAAGCCAGCCCTCGTAGTTCTTGCCGGTGTAACGGCTGATCTGCCCCTCGGTCTGGCGGCGGATCTCGTCCGTCTGCGCCAGCCACCCGGCTTTCACCGCCCCGATGCGGGCCATGGCGACGCTGTGCCGCGCCGCCAGGGTCTCGTCCCCCGCCACCGGGCGGATCTCCAGCTCGTCGTTGTCGAGCCAGCTCCCCATCTCCCGCAGCAGGGCGGCGGGGCTCGGCCAGAGCCTTCGCACCGCCCGGGCCAGGGGCTGATCCACCGGATAGAACTCGGCGCGCCAGTAGTCACTCACCGCCTGCAGCCGGAGCCGGCTGTCGTCGGTCAAAAATTCGGTTTCAAAGAGGGCACCCGACTCGAAGGCGTTCTGCCTGAGCATCCGCTGGCAAAAGCCGTGGATGGTGAAGACCGCCGCCTCGTCCATCTGCCGCTCGGCGGCCAGCAGGCGACGGGCCGCCAGATCGTGATCCTCCACCTCCGCCAGCAGTTGGGCCAGCAGGGTGTCCGTGCTGTGGCCGCGCATAAAGGCGAGGCGCGCCTCGTGGATGCGGGCGCGGATCCGCCCCCTCAGTTCGGCGGTGGCCGCCTCGGTAAAGGTCACCACCAGGATCTCGGTCACCGACAGGGGCCGCTCGTGGGCACAGGGCTGACCGGCGTCCCACCCCTCCTCGCCTGCTTGTTCGATAACCGGGCCGTGGCCCAGCAAGAGGCGCAGATAGAGGCCCGCGATGGTATAGGTCTTGCCGGTCCCGGCGGAGGCCTCGATCAGCCGCTCGCCATAGAGGGGAAAACGCAGGGGATTGAGCGGGTTAGCCATTATTGCAACTCCTCCAGCGCCTGATGGAGCGGGGTCAGGTGTTCACGGGCCAGCCCCTGCAACTGGGCCAGCACCTCGTCATCGAGTTCCGGGAAGCAGCGGGCGACATAGACGTCCTGCCCCTCTCCCGTCACCATGTAGCCGCCGTTGAAGCGGGCAAGCGCCGCCTTGTCGGCCTCCTCCGGCTTTGCCGGATCCTTCTCGATCGCCTTGAGCCACTCCCAGGCGGTGCTCGGGAAGAAGGGCAGCGGCCGCTTCATCCCCTGGGTCCAGAGGGCCACCAGGGCCGCCAACCTGGGCCGCGCCTCGTCCGCCGCAAGCCTTGGCAGCCGCAGACTCTGTTTGGCATCGAACAGCAGGGTGTCGCCGGGGGCGCTGCTCAAGGAGAGGCAAAGGTGCTGGATCCAGGCCAGCAGCAGATCCTTGCCGTTGAAGCCGCCGGGTTTGACCACCAGCGCTCGTCCCTTCTGGGTGTCTATCCAGCCCTGAAGCTGCCCCTGGGCCAGAGCGATGTCGATCTCCACCGCCTGTTTGTCCCCCGTCCAGGGGCGCAGCCGCGCCGCCAGCTTGCCCATCTCGCCGTCGATCTCCTCCAGCAGCAGGCTGCCGAACCACCCTTGCGGCAGCAGGCCGGAGAGTTGCAGCCGGTGGCGACGGGCCTCGCTCTCCCCTTCGGTCAGATGGGCATCCAGCAGCAGCGCCTTGAGCTGATAGTGCTGCAGGCCGTCCAGCTCGAAGGGCTCGCTGTCTTCGATGGTCGCCTCCTCCAGCTCGAACCACACCTTGAGGCGGCGGTTGAGGAAGTACCTTGCGGGCTGGCGATAGAAGCGCAGCAGCTCCGCCAGCTCCAGCCCCTGCTCCCTGCCCCACTCTGCGGGCAGGGGCAGATCGCCGCTCTGGAAGTTGGCGGCCCCCCGCTCGGGGCTCAGGGCCGGCAGCCAGTCGGCGGCATAGGTGAAGAGACCGGAGCCGGGCTCGGGGTAAAAGTAGGCCGGGCTGTAGGGGGTGAGGGGGTGCGCCACGATCAGGTGTTCGAGCAGCCGCTGGCCCGAGGTGTCGTCGTCGAGATCTTCATCCCCCGCCAGCACGAAGCCCTGGCGCACGTAGTCGATGAGCTCCGCCAGCAGCACGGAGGGCACCTTCTCGCTGTTGTCCTGGGCGCTGAACCCCTGATAGCTGATGTAGAGCCCCTGCTGGGCACTGAGGAGCGCCTCGAGGAAGAGGTAGCGGTCGTCATCCCGGCGGGATCGGTCCCCGCGCCGCGAGGCCACCGCCATCAGATCGAAGCCCATGGGGGGCAGGGTGCGCGGGTAGACGCCGTCGTTCATGCCGAGCAGGCAGACCTGGCGGAAGGGGATGGAGCGCATCGGCATCAGGGTGCAGAAGTTGACCTGACCGGCGAGGAAGCGCTGGCTGGAGCGGGACTCCCCCAGCACGCTGCCGAGGTAGTCCTGCAACAGGTCGGCACTGATGGCCTGCTCGAAGCGGGCCTCGCCGAGCTGGGCCTGCCAGTCGGTGAGCTGGCTGCGAATGAGCTGGAGCTGGCGCTCTTCATCCTCGTCGGCGAGATAGAAGCGCTCCAGCAGCGCCAGCAGGCAGGCGTGCCATTCGGCCAGCGGCTGCGCCTGTTGCAGCCTGGGCAGAAACTCCGCCAGGGAGTCGACGAACCAGGCGAGCTTGCCGAGGATCAGCCCCTGCTGACCCTCGATGTCCGCATAGGGCAGGATCCCCGCCACCGGCTCCCCGTCCCCCATGGCAAAACCCAGCAGCATGCGCCGCAGGCCGAACAGCCAACTGTTGCCGGACAGACGCGGCAGCGCGAAGCGCTCGGGATAGTCGTCATCCAGCCCCCAGCGGATGCCGGTCTCCTGCACCCAGCGTCGCAGCACGTTGAACTCGTCGTCGTCCAGCTCGAAGCGGCGCAGCACGGCGGGCACCTCCAGGATGGCGAGCAGCTCCCCCGCCCCGAAGCGGGCGTTCGGCAGCCTGAGCAGGGCGAGGAAACTTTGCAGCAGCGGGCTCTCCTGGCTCGCCGCCCGATCGGAGATCGCAAAGGGGATCTGGCCGCGGGCCCCGCCCCGCCCCTTGCCGCCCTCCTTGCCAAAGACGGCCTGGATGTAGGGGCCGTAGCTGTTGACGTCCGGCATCATCACCACCACGTCTTTGGGGGTGAGGGTGGGATCCTGCTCGAACAGGGCCAGCAGCCGGTCGTGCAGCACCTCGAGCTCCCGCATGGGGCCGTGGCAGGCGTGGATCTGCAGGGTGCCGTCATCCAGGCTGACAGGGCTCTTGTGATGGCTGGCATCGAGGTTGAACTCGCCGGCCCCCCGTTCCGCCAGCTCCAGCACGTCTTTCTGGATGGCCCGCAGCAAGGTGACCTTGCCCTCATCGTCGCGATCCTCGATGTCGACGAAGGCCTCGATCTGCGGCACCTCCAGCTCCATCAGCTGGTGCAGGTAGTCACGCCCCAGCTTGCCCATGGAGGCGAGCAACGGATTGGCGGGGCCCTGCAGGGTCTCGAGATCCGTGCCGGGCTTGAGCTTGTTTTCGAGGCGGGCCAGGGTCTTGCGATCGAGCAAGTCCCCCCAGTAGTAGCGGCAGGGGTTGGTCACAAACAGGTGTACCTCCACCTCGGGGCGGCTGCCGAGGGCCAGCAGGGCCTCCACGTAGCGGGGCGGCAGGGCCGAGATGCCGAACACGAAGACCCGTTGCGGCAGCCTGCCCGGCAGATCCCGGGTGCGCTCCAGCTCGTGGATGAAGGCCTCGTAGAGGTTGGCGCGGTGGTAGCCGCTGGGGCTGAGGGCCAGGGTGCGGGCCACCAGCTCGCGCCAGAGCTCGGGCTGCCAATCCTGACCGCTCACTCCGGCCAGCTCCTGGCTCAATCCTTCCCCCTCTTCCCAGCGGGCGATCCAGTCCGGCCGGTAGACCAGATACTGGTCGAACAGATCCGCCACCTTCTGGCAGAGCTGCCAGAGCCGCACCTGCTCCGGCGCCGCCCCGTCACTGCCCCCCAGATAGGCCGCGAGGGGCGCAAAGGCGGGTCTGCCGAGCAGAGTGGGCAGAATGGTCATCAGGTGCCAGCTCATGGCCCCCTTGTTGTAGGGGCTCTGGCGCGGCACGTCCGCCAGCACCCGGGTGAACATCTCCCAGATGAAACTCGCGGGCAGGGGAAAGTCGATGTTGGCGGCGATGCCGAACGCCTTGGCCAGCTCCAGCTTGAGCCACTGGGCCATGCCGGGACTCTGCACCAGGATCTGCTCCCGATCGAAGGGGTGGGAGAGCGGAGCCTGCCGGATGCGGCTCACCAGCAGCTCCTTGAGCAGATCCAGCTGATTGGAGTGGTAGAGGGTAAACATGGACGACTCCCGCCAATTTCATGAAGAGGGGGTGCGCGGGGGGACACTCTCTGGCATTCCCGTCACGGCACGCGAATCGGGATTGTCGGGGATCGGGGGATAAGATGCAAAAGGCACTTGTGGCGTCCGGACTGCGCGCCGTAACACAGATGGCATCCCCGGGAAGCGGGCACAAAAAAGCCGGTGCAAGGCACCGGCCAAAAGGCGTTGGAAAACTTGAAACGTCAGGGTATTACCAGTGCTTGCCGAGGCGGGCATCCAGGCTGAAAGCCCCTGCACCGGCCGCCGCCAGGGCCAGGAAACCACCGGCCACGGAGACGTTCTTCATGAACATCAGCATCTGCATCTGCTCGGCAGGCTGATAGTGGAAGATGAAGGCGGCCATCAGGGTGAAACCGGCCAGCAGCACGGAGAGGCTGCGGGTAAACAGGCCCAGCATGATGGCAAGACCGCCACCCAGCTCCAGCAGGATCACCAGGGGCAGCATGAACCCGGGCACGCCCATGGCTTCCATGTAACCCTGGGTACCGGCGTAACCGCCGATCTTGCCCCAGCCAGCCATCACGAACATCAGCGCCAGCAGTACACGACCCACCAGCAGTGCCACATCTTTCATCTTGTCCATCGTCATATTCCTTTGCTTACCATCATGGTATTTACAGTGTAAAAGCTAATTGTTAACTCATTCATTTCGCCAAGATTTTTCTATCAAGGCAGGTCAAACAGCAGGGCTTCACTCCCCCTGGAGGCGGTGAGCACCCAGCTCGACTCGTCGCGGCTGAGCAGCCCGTCGCCGGGTCGGGCAGCCAGACCGTTGCCGGTCAGCTCCCCTGAAATCATGTGCAGGTAACCATGACGCCCTTGCAATGCCCACTCGAGGGTCTCCCCTTCGGCAAGCTGCAGCCGCCATACGCGGGCCTGCTGGCGGATCCTGAAGGATCCCGCCTCGCCGTCCGGTGACGCCACCAGCGTCATCCCGGGCTTGTTTTCAATCTTCTTCTGCTGATAACCCGGGGTCGTGCCGTGTTCATTCGGCTCGATCCAGATTTGCAGCAGGGAGAGCGGCTCGGTCTGCGAGGGGTTGTACTCGCTGTGCCGGATGCCGGACCCTGCGCTCATCAGCTGGAAATCCCCCGCCGGGATCTGCTCGGCGTGGCCGAGGCTGTCCTTGTGCTCTATGGTGCCTTGCAGCACGCAGGTGAGGATCTCCATGTTGGCGTGAGGGTGGGTCGCGAAACCGCCACCCGGCGCCACCCGATCCTGATTGATGACCCGCAGGGCAGAGTGTCCCATCCATTCCGGGTCATAGTAGTGACCGAAGGAGAAGCTGTGACGGGCATCCAGCCAGCCAAAGTTGGCCTTGCCCCGTGCTTCTGCGGCTCTCAATTTCATCATGGTGTGCTCCTCACTGACCAAGTTGGTTCATTAACGCTGGCGACCGTCACCCAGACCGAAGGGGATGCGGTAGCTGCTGCTTTCGTTGCCCAGGCTCACCGTCAGCTTGCCCTGGGTACGGCTCGGGATGGCGACCTGCTGGGTGCCCATCAGGTTGGCGTGGACGGAAGCCAGCAGATCACCGGACTCGTCGCGCACCTCCAGCATGGGGTTGGCCTTGCCGTCCATCGCGGCGGTGGCGCTCCAGTTGACGAACAGCACGCCCGGGGCGGCATTGAAGTCAGCGGGAACGGAAGCCTGGGCGGCACCTGCGGTCATCAGGCCTGCAACGGCCAGCATCTTGATTACGTTTTTCATGTTCATTCACTCTCTTGGGTTTTATGTCATTGCCAAGGCCCCTTGGGCCCGAATCAATGCATCCATGCAAGAGATCATTCAAATACTATGTTGTTCTTTTGCTGACATCAGACATCGTGTTTGGGGATGTCTCAGCCCGGAACTACCTTTTATTTGGCTGCCAGGCGTTCCTGCCTAAGCGTTGATTGAATATTAAAGTGACTTCCCCTAAGTTGTTAGCGAGATAATCTGGTAAACACATTCAAAAAAATTGAAGGTTGGATATGGCCAAGGAATCGAACAAGGAGCGGGCGCTGACCCTGGAGGCGATCCGGGTGCTGGACGCCATCGACCGTCGTGGCAGCTTCGCGGCGGCGGCCGACGAGCTGGGCAAGGTGCCTTCGGCGCTGAGCTACACGGTACAAAAGCTGGAAGACGAGCTGGACGCCATGCTGTTCGACCGCAGCGGCCACAGGACCAAGTTCACCCCGGCGGGCCGCATGCTGCTGGAGCGGGGCCGGGTGCTGCTGGAGGCGGCCGAGCACCTGGTGGGGGAGACCCGGGCCCTCTCCCGTGGCTGGGAGACCGACATCACCATCGCCGTCGATGCCTTGATGCCGGTACAGGCTCTCTACCCCCTGGTGGATCGGCTGGCCGAACAGACCGATACCCGGCTGAGGTTTCGCGCCGAGGTGCTGGCGGGCAGTTGGGAGTGCCTGGAGGATGGCCGCGCCGACCTGCTCATCTCCTCCCTCAATGCCGATATCGCCATGACCGGCATCAAACACCAGGTGCTCAGGGAGGAGGTGATGCTCTACGTCGCCCACCCCGATCACCCCCTGCATCAGGAACCCGAGCCCCTGGCAGACGAGACCCTGCGCCGCTATCGCGCCATCGCGGTGGCCGACACGGCGCTGCGCAAGCCGGTGCTCACCTACCGCCTGCTCGACAAGCAGCCGCGCCTGACCGTCAGCACCATGGGGGAGAAGCGGGACGCGCTGCTGGCGGGGCTCGGCATCGGCACCATGCCGCAACGCTGGATTGAAGAGGACATCAAGGCGGGCAGACTCAAGGTGATCAGTCCCGAATATCGCCACCAGATCCAGGTCGTGCTGGCCTGGCGGCGAGATACCATGGGCAAGGCCAAGAGCTGGCTGGTGCGGGAGATCCCCAAGCTGTTTGCCGGTCAGGGGGAATAAAGGACTGCCTTCCGGGGTCGGTGGCGCAGGAAGTACCAAAACTGCGCCCCATTCTTGACGACGGGCTCAGATTCGGAGAAAAGAAAAAAAGCGGACCTCTTGCGAGTTCCGCTCAATGCCAGGAAAGAATAAAACCTTGCGGTTAAAAAAACCCTTAAATTGGAAGCAAACAATCGTTTTCTCAACCAGGAAGGTATTGAATCCGATTCGTGTTGAATTATGTGCGATGTAATATGCATCACCAGCAAAATGTTGAAAGGTTGAAGGATATGCACCACCGAGTGTCACTTTCTGCCACCTTGCACCACAACTGGTCAGGCCATTTCCGCCATTATCACCGGGTTACCCTCCTCTGGTTTTTCTAGGTGTCAAAATTTGAGCCCGATACAGACAAACCACTCAATTTCTGACACGACTAAAAATGCAGATAAAGGAATAGTTGCATGACCTACAGCCAGACACTGGCCAATCACATCCTCGACACCCTGAAGAAAACCCTGACTGACAAGGGGATCCGCTATCAGACCCTGGCAGAAGCCATGGGGGTTTCCATCGCCACCGTGAAGCGCATGATGAACAAGCCCTCCCTGCCGTTCGACACCCTGCTGGAGATCTGCCATCTGGTGGGACTCTCCTTCGAAGAGCTGCTGGACCGGACCCAGGATGCCCAGAGCCGCCGGGCCGTCTTTACCCAGGAGCAGGATGAGGCGTTTCACAAGGAGCCGGGGCTCTATGCCTTCCTCGCCAACATCTTCTGGCGCGACAAGACCCTTATCGATCTAAAGCGGGAGTACGGCCTGACCGATGCCTCCTGCTACCTCTATCTGCGCAAGCTGGAGAAACTCGGCATCCTGCAGCTTGGCATCGACAACAGCTACCACTTCCTCATCAGCGAGCGCATCAGCTTCGAGCAGCACAGCCGTTTCGCCCGCCAGCAGGCGCGCCAGGCCATGTCGGTGCTGGGAGACTATCTGGTGGAGAACATGCACAGGCCCAACAACTACATGGCGCTGTGCCAGCTCCATCTGGGGGAGAGCGAGGCCATGGCGCTGATCGATCGCATGAAGGAGTACTGGCATCAGGAGCTCAAGCTCAACCGCCCCGCCATCGGCCAGCGGGAGGGCAGCAAGACCTACACCATGTCGCTGCAACTGGCCGACTGCGGCTACCAGAGCTTCGACGATCTGATCCCCAACATCGACAACTGATCCCGGTGGATCCTGCGGGATCCGCCCCGTCAGGGCGCCAGAACGCCGCTACTCTGCCAGTTGCACCTGCCGCGCGCCGATGGCGAGCGGTTGCAGTGCCCGAGTATCCAGGCAGATGCGGATGGCGTCCGGTCGCCAGTGCTCGATGTCGCAATCCACCAGCTTCCCCTCCTCGTCGTAGTTGACCCGCACCAACCGCAGCACGGCGCTCCCCTGGGCCAGGTTGAGAGCGCGGGCTATCTCTCCCCGGGCCGCCGAGGGGGTGATCTCGAGGCTCGCCCAGCCCTGGCCTATGCCATAGCGCTGCCGGTAAAGCTCGGTGAGGGAGCTGGCCAGAGGAGCGCTGGCGATGCCGGGGAAGCGGCTCGCCAGCAGGTGATGGCTGACGTGGAGCACGGGACGACCGTCGATCAGCCGCTGGCGGCGAATTTCATACAGCGGCGTAAAGGGTTCCAGACCCATCCAGCGGCACAACTCGCTGCTGGCAAGCTGGTTGCCATGGGCCAGCACCCGGGTCTCGGCGGTGCGCTGCTGCTCGCCAATCCACTGGTGAAAGTGGGTGTGGATGGCGGGATCGTAGGTGAGGCGAGGCGGCGCCACGAACCAGCCACGCCGCTCGGCCCGGTAGATGAGGCCGTCCGCCTCGAGGCTGGAGAGTGCCTCCTTGATGGTGATGCGGGTGGTGGCGAAGCGCTCGCTCAGCGCCCGTTCGGCGGGCAGCTGCTGCCCCGCCGCCAGGTGTCCGCTGCCGATATAGCGGCGCAGGGTCCGGCAAATCTGTTCGCACTTGGAGGGTGTGCGGCCATCGGCCATCCCCTGTTCACTCAATCGCTCTGTCACTGTCACATCCCTGTCGGTCATTCGGGTTTGCACACCACTGGAGTAGACCAGAGGTTGTCGACCCCGAGTTGTAACCGCCCCTGATGACAGCGCCATGACAGGTCGACATGTCATCAAATTGCCATCAAAGCGCCCCGCCACCGTCATATTCCCCCTCTAGCATCCCTCTCGAACCTTAACTGACCTAGTCCAGAGGGATGGGATGATGATGAAAAGCGTGATCGCAAGTGCACTGGCCCTGGCGGCCATCAGTCAGCCGCTCTATGCAGCCGAGAATATCGCGGACCTGGAAAAAGCCGCCCGCGGCGAAGGCCAGCTCCACAGCATCGGCATGCCCGACAGCTGGGCCAACTGGAAGGACACCTGGCAGCAGCTCGGCAGCCTCTACGGCATCAAGCATCAGGATACCGACATGAGCTCGGCCCAGGAGATCGCCAAGTTCGCCGCCGAGAAGGCCAACGCCACCGCCGACATCGGCGACGTGGGCGGTGCCTTCGGCCCGGTCGCGGTCCAGCAGGGGGTCACCCAGCCCTACAAGCCCTCCACCTGGGCCGACATTCCGAACTGGGCCAAGGACGCCGACGGCCACTGGATGCTGGCCTATACCGGCACCATCGCCTTCCTGATCAACAAGGATCTGGTCAAGGCCGCCCCCACCAGCTGGCAATCCCTGCTGGGCGGCGACTACAAGGTAACCCTGGGTGACGTGGGCGTGGCCTCCCAGGCCAACAACGGCGTGCTGGCGGCGGCCTACGCCACCGGCGGCAGCGAGAAGAACCTCAAGCCCGCGCTGGAGCTGTTCGGTCAGCTGGCCAAGCAGGGTCGCCTGTCGCTGAACGACCCGACCATCGCCAACATCGAGAAGGGCGAGGTGGAAGTGGGGGTGCTGTGGGACTTCAACGCTCTCAACTACCGCGACCAGATCGACCCCAGGAAGTTTGACGTGGTGATCCCGAGCGACGGCTCCGTCATCGCCGGCTACACCACCATCATCAACAAGTGGGCCAAGAACCCCAACGCCGCCAAGCTGGCGCGGGAATACATCCTCTCCGATGCCGGTCAAATCAACCTGGCCCGTGGCTACGCCCGCCCCATCCGCAGCAACGTGACCCTGCCGGATGACGTGAAAGCCAAGCTGCTGCCGGCCGAGCAGTATGCCAATGCCAAGCCGGTGCAGGATCACGCCGCCTGGGAGCAGAGCTCCAAGGCCCTGCCGCGCCAGTGGCAGGAAACCGTCATGATCAACATGCAGTAAGGAGTGGCCAGTGCAACACAAGGTGATCGTGGTACTTGTGGATGGCCTGGCAGCAGAGGTAGCCCATTGCATGGGCTACCTCTGTGGCATGGTGGAGGCAGAGCGCGGCCTGCATACGACCCTGAGTGCCGCCCTGCCCTCCCTCTCCCGCCCTCTCTACGAGTGCATCCTGACCGGCGTGCCGCCGGTGGCGAGCGGCATCACCCACAACGGGGTGACGCGCCTGAGCCGGCATGACTCCATCTTCCATCTGGCCCGGGCCGCGGGCAAACGCACCGCAGCGGCGGCCTACCACTGGGTGAGCGAGCTCTACAACCAGAGCCCCTGGCTGGCGGCCCGCGATCGCTTCACTCACGATGAGCAACTGCCCATCCAGCACGGCTGCTTCTACTGGGATGACGGCTACCCCGACAGCCACCTGCTGATGGACGGCGAGTGGCTGCGCAGCCAGTACGACCCCGATTTTCTGCTGATCCACCCCATGGGGGTGGACGATGCGGGCCACCAGTTCGGCCTCCATTCCCGCCAGTACCGCAATCAGGCTCGCCGCATGGACAGCCTGCTTGCCGACCTGCTGCCCCAGTGGCTGGCAGAGGGGTATCAGGTGGTGATCACCTCGGATCACGGCATGAACAACGATCTCAGCCATGGCGGCACCCTGGCCGAGGAGCGCACTGTGCCACTCTGGCTCTTTGGCGATGCGTTCGTCGAGCGCTGGCCGGATGGGGTGGCGATCGCCCAGACCCAGCTCTGCGCCCTGATGGCGGATCTGCTGGGAGTTCCCCACGACAAGCCGGCAGCCCCCCCGCTGCTCAAGGCGGCCTTTATGCGCGAGGTGCACTGATGATGCCTGCCACCACCGAGATCCTCGCGGATCAACAGGTGAAGCCACGCCGGGTGCGCCGCCACTGGCTGCCGGCCCTGGTGCTGCTGCCCTTTGTCCTCTTGATGATCTTGTTTCAGCTCGCCCCCATGGTGTGGGTACTGGTGGGCAGCGTCCAGACCCCTGATGGCTGGGGTCTCGACCATTACCGGGAGATTTTGAGCTCCCCCTTCTATCTGCAATCCTTCGGCAACTCCTTGCGCATCGCCGGCATCGCCAGCCTGGCGGGGCTCGCCATCGGCACCCTGGGGGCGGCGGCGCTGCGCCACAGCGGCGAGCGGGTCAAGCGGGTGCTGCTGGCCTTCGTCACCATGACCGGCAACTTCAGCGGCGTGCCGCTGGCGTTCGCCTTCATCATCGTGCTCGGCATCAATGGCGCGGTGACCCTGCTGCTCAAATCCTGGGGCCTCATCGATGGCTTCAACCTCTATTCGGGCAGCGGTCTTATCCTGATTTACACCTACTTCCAGATCCCCCTCGCCCTGCTGCTGCTCTACCCGGCGTTCGACGCCCTGCAGGAGGAGTGGCCCCAGGCCGCCGCCCTGCTGGGTGCGAGCAGGGGGCAGTATGTGTGGCACGTGGCGCTGCCGGTGCTGACGCCCGCCTTGCTCGGCACCCTGATCATCCTGTTTGCCAACGCGGTGGGAGCCTATGCCTCCGCCTATGCCCTCACCACCGGCAACTTCAATCTGGTGACCATCCGGGTGGCCAGTCTGGTCTCCGGCGACATCTTCCTCGAGCCCAACCTGGCGGCGGCACTGGCGGTGATCCTGATGGTATTGCTGGGGGTGGTGACGGCCGCCAACCAGTGGCTGCTGAAAAAGAGCTATGTGAACAAGGGGCAATCCCATGCATGATTTGACGCCGCGCTGGCCCAGATGGGTGCTGGGGGCGCTGGTCGCCACCCTGCTGCTGCCGCTGCTGGCCACCTTTCTCTACTCCATCTCCACCCGCTGGGGGGCGACCCTGCTGCCGGATGGCTTCACCCTCGACTGGTATCTCAAGCTGTGGGGCGACCCGCGCTTTCTGGCGGCCTTTGGCCGAAGCCTCTTGGTCTGCTTCGCCACCCTGCTGCTGGGGACCCTGGTGCTGGTGCCCACCGTGCTGGTGGTGGCCTACTACTTCCCCAGACTGGATCCCTGGATGAACCTCTTGATCCTGCTCCCCTTCGCGGTGCCGCCGGTGGTCTCCTCGGTGGGCTTGCTGCAGATTTACGCCGACGGCATCCTGCCCATCATCGGCACCCCCTGGATCCTGATCGGCACCTGGTTCACCGTGGTGCTCCCCTTCATGTACCGGGCGCTGGCCAACAGCCTGCAGGGGGTGCCGCTGAAAGATCTGATGGATGCCGCCCACCTGCTGGGGGCGAGCAGCGCCCGCGCCTTCCTGCTGGTGGTGATCCCCTGCCTGCGCAAGGGGCTGCTGGCAGCGCTGTTTCTCTCCCTCTCCTTCCTGCTCGGGGAGTTCGTGTTTGCCAACATGCTGGTGGGCACCCGTTACGAAACCCTGCAGGTCTACCTCTACAACATGCGTGCCACCTCGGGCCACTTCACCAGCGCCCTGGTGATGAGCTACTTCCTGCTGACCCTGCTGCTCACCTGGGCAGCCAACAGATTTCATCGGTGAATCAACATGTTCCATCTAGAAGTGAATCAACTGCACAAATCCTACGGCGACACCAAGGTGTTCGAGGGGATTGAATTCGGCATCCGCAAGGGGGAGCTGGTGACCCTGCTCGGCCCCTCCGGCTGCGGCAAATCCACCCTGCTGCGGGCCCTGGCCGGGCTCACCCCGGTGGATGGCGGTCAGGTGCGGGTGGCCGGTGAGGACATTACCTGGCAGGCACCCCAGAAGCGGGGCATCGGCATGGTGTTCCAGAGCTATGCGCTCTTCCCCAACATGACGGTGTGGGACAACGTCGCCTTCGGCCTCAAGATGAAGCCCCAGCCGGGGCGGGATCTCGCCGCCAGCGTGCAAGAGGCGCTGGCGCTGGTGGAGCTGACCGGTTTCGAGCGCCGCTATCCGGGCGAACTCTCCGGCGGCCAGCGCCAGCGGGTGGCGCTGGCCCGGGCGTTGGTGGTACAGCCGCGGATCCTGCTGCTGGACGAGCCGCTCTCGGCGCTGGATGCCCGCATTCGCCGCAGCCTGCGCCAGCAGATCCGCGAGATCCAGCAGCGCCTCGAGCTCACCACCATCTTCGTGACCCACGATCAGGAGGAGGCGCTGACCCTGTCGGATCGGATCTTCCTGATGAACAAGGGGTCCATCGTCCAGAGCGGCACACCGGGGCAGATCTACACCCGCCCCGCCAGCGAGTTCGTGGCGGGCTTTATCGGCAACTACAACCTGCTGGGTGGCGAGCAGGCCAAATCCCTGTTCGGCCCGCGCTTTCGCGGCAAGCTGGCGCTGCGGCCGGAGTCTATCACCCTGCTGCCCGCCGGGGCGGTCAGCCACGAGCCCAGCCTGCCCGGCATCGTTCGCCAGCAGCAGCTGCTCGGCAACGTCATCCGCTATCAGGTGGAGTGCGAGGCAGGGCTGTTGACGGTGGATTGCCTCAACCGCCGTGCCGGCGATCTGCTGCCGGTAGGCAGCGCCGTGACCCTGGTGGTGGCCCGGGATCAACTCTGTGAGGTAGCATAACGCCATGAATCCCATTCATTTTTCAGCCAGTACCCCGATGCTGGCAGCCAACCCGAGGAGCAGCCATGGCCCTGGCACTGTTTGATCTGGACGAGACCCTGATAGCGGGGGATTCCGCCAGCCTCTGGCTGGAGTACATGGTGGCCCAGGAGCTGGCCCCGGCGGGCATGGTGGCCGAGGAGCAGGCCATGATGTCCCTCTACCATCAGGGCAAGATGGACATGCACCAGTACATGGCCTTCACCCTGCAACCGCTGGCAGGCAGGACGCGCCAGTGGCTCGACTCCCTCTGCACACGCTTTGCCGAACAGGTGCTGCGGGAGCGCCTCTACCCCGAGGGGCTGGCCCGCATCGAGTGGCACCGCCAGCGTGGCGACGAGCTGGTGCTCATCTCCGCCTCCGGCGAGCATCTGGTGGCCCCCATGGCGCAGATGCTGGGGATGGATCACTGCGTGGCCATCCTGCTCGACGAGGAAGCCGGCATGCTGACCGGCCAGACCCGCGGCACCCTGAGCTTTCGCGAAGGCAAGGTGGCCCGCATCAACCAGCTCTTTGCCGGAAAGGAACACCTCTGGCAGGGGAGCTTCGGCTACAGCGACTCCCACAACGATCTGCCCATGCTGCGGGCGGTGAGCCATCCCCATGCGGTCAATCCGGCCCCCGCCCTGCGCCAGTGCGCCGAGGAGCTGGGCTGGCCCCTCTGGACCTGGCAGTTGCACCCTTGATCCGCGCAATGAAGAAGAGGCCCTCAGGCCTCTTCTTTGCTCAACATGCCATCCCCTGAGGGCGAGTCGTCCCGGGGAGCCAGGGGATCCACCATGTAGATGCGATTCTTGCCGTCACCCTTGGCGCGATAGACCTCGGCATCGACCATGGTCAGCAGGCTCCTGGCCCCAAGCCCGGGGGCACTCGCCACCAGGCCGCCGCTGAAGGTGATCCCAAGACCGGGTTCACGCCAGTGCAGGGAGGCCACCCCAATCCTGTACTGCTCCAGCAGCATCTGGCAGAAGTGGATATCGGGATTGGCAAACAGCACCACCAGCTCTTCCCCGCCATAGCGGCATACCCAGCCATGATCCCCCAGCAGCTTGGCGCCAAAGCTGGCCACCCGCTTGAGCACCACGTCCCCGGTCTGGTGACCATAGGTGTCATTGATCCGCTTGAAACCGTCCAGATCGATCATGGCCAGGCAGAAGCTGTCCTGATCGAGCAGCAGCCGATTCAACCGCTCGTCGAAGAAGCGCCGGTTGTAAAGGCCGGTCAGCTTGTCGAGGTTCGCCTGCTGGCGCACCTCGTGATAATCCTTGCTCACCTCCGCCAGCTCGGCATAGACGTGCCTGAGCTCGCGCATCCCTCCCTGGTGCACCTCGTCAGGCTGGGTCCGGCTGGCCCGGATCACGGTGGAGATCTCGTCCAGCATCCGCCTGAAATAACGGGACCAGATCAGTGCCAGCACCATGTAGAGCACGCTGGCCAGCACGATGATCCCGAGCACGTTGAGGGATGCGCTCGCCACCACCGCCTGGATGCTGGAGGCGGGCAACACGCTGATCAGCACCCAGTTGTGGTCCGGCAGGCGGCTGTAGGCCACGAACTGGCGAGACGCCTGATCCAGGAAGATGCCGTCCTCCCCGCTGAAGCGGGAGAGCCAGGTCGGGTGCGTCATGGGCTTGAGCAGTTGTGAGGGATCGGGGTGGGCCAGCACCTTGCCCGACTGGTTGACGATCATCTGGTAGCCGCTGTTCCACTGCCGGTTCAGCTGGGCGGAGAAGGGGGCCAGGATGGCATCCACCGCGAAGACCCCCCGCACCTTGCCCTCCTTGTCGGTGATGGCCCGCGCCAGGGCAATCACCAGCGTGCCGTTGGTGTAGTCGTAGTAGGGTTCGGTCCAGACCATCTTGCCCACATGCTGGCTGGCCAGCTGATACCAGGGGCGCACCCTGGGGTCGAAGTCCGCATCCGCCTGCCATTCGGGGTAGATCAGCATCTGGCGCTCGGCGGTGCCCACATAGATGTAGATGAGATCCGCCATCACCCCCTTGTAGAGACGCCACTCCCTGAGATAGGAGTCGGTGTTGCGCAGACGGGGGCCGCTGATGTCCTCCACCTTGACCTGGTCGTAGATGAGGGAGAACTGACGCTCCATCTCGTTCAGGTAGGGTTCGATGAAGACGTGGCGCAACTGGTGATTGGTGGCGAGCAGGCGCTGTTGCAGCTCTCGCTGCAGGCTGCGCTCCATGTGCAGGTAGTAGATGGCGCCCAGCATCAGGACGGGAATGAAGAGCAGAAGCAGGCCCAGGCGCATCCGTGCCACCAGGGACCAGGTCTTTTTGGAGACTGCTCGCTTATCCAACCCTGACTCCATGCTATCCCCTGACATCGTGTAGTGTCAGAATATCAGCCCCACCTGATGGCGTCCAAAGGGAAGCGCATCGGGTGGCCAACGAGAAGGAACTGGCCTGGATGTTGAAACCGGAACTGCTGACTGCCCTCCATTACTGCGCCGTGATCACCCTGACCGGTGCCATCACCTCGGAGTATTTCCTGTTCCGGCGCGGCATGTCCATCGAGCAGGTGCGCAAGCTGCTGCTGGCTGACAGCCTGGCCGCCCTGGCCCTGCTGCTCATCTTCATCACGGGCGTGCTGCTGGTGGTCGCCCATCCCCAGCCACCGGCCATCCTGTTTGCCAATCCGGGTTACCGCACCAAGCTGCTGATGTTCTTCGCCATGGCCATCAGCTTTGGCTACCCCAGCCGGCTGTTCCACCACTGGCGCCGATCCTTGCGCCAGGGACGGGCTCCCCTTGTCTCCACCCAGCAGCAGTTCTGGGTGATCTGGATCCTGAGGGGCAACCTGCTGCTGCTCGCCCTGCTGCCCCTGCTCGCCAAGCTGGCCAGCCGCTGATCCTGCCCTCGCCCGGCAACAAATGGCTGACGACAAACGCCCCTTCTCGCAGGTATCGTAATGGCGGGGCCCGAGTGCCGCCGAGACTCTTTCTCAGGGATGATTCCGTATGCGTTCAAACATGATGTTATTGATGGCCGCCGCCATCTGGGGGCTGGGCTTCGTCGCCCAGCGCCTGGGGATGGATCACATGGGGCCCTTCACCTTCAACGGCCTGCGCTTCCTGCTGGGCGCCCTCTCCCTGCTGCCGCTCTTGTGGTGGCTCAAGTCACGCCAGCCGCCCCAGCCTGCCGGTGATCACCGCCTGCTGCTGACCGGGGGCCTCATCGCCGGCACCGTGCTCTTCTCCGCCGCCTCCCTGCAACAGGTGGGGCTGCTCTACACCACGGCCGCCAAGGCGGGCTTCATCACTGGCCTCTACATCATTCTGGTCCCCGTCATCGGCCTGGCCCTGCGCCACAAGACCGGGGCCAACACCTGGGTAGGCGCCCTCATCGCCATGGCCGGGCTCTACTACCTCAGCGTCACCGAGGAGTTCACCATCGGCTACGGCGATCTGCTGCAAGTGATCGGGGCCCTGTTCTGGGCCGTGCACCTGCTGGTGCTGGATCACTACTCGAACCGGGTCGCCCCCATTCGTCTTGCCGGGGTGCAGTTCGTGGTGTGCGGCCTGCTCAGCCTGGCCACGGCCTTCGTCATCGAGACCCCGACGGCGAGTGGTGCCGTGGCGGGCTGGCAGGCGCTGCTCTACGCCGGTCTGGTCTCGGTCGGCATCGGCTATACCCTGCAGGTGGTGGGGCAGCGCGGTGCCCATCCGGCCCATGCCGCCATCATCCTCAGCCTGGAGACGGTGTTCGCCGCCATTGGCGGTGTCCTGCTGCTGGGGGAACATCTGGACGAACGGGCCGTGGTCGGCTGTGCCCTGATGCTGGCGGGGATGCTCATCTCCCAGATCCGCCTGCGCTGGTGGTGGAAGTCCCGCCGCAACAAGGTGCCCAGCCAGCCCTGATATCTGCGGTGGTCATTGACCCCAAATAAAACGAGGCGCCCTTGGGCGCCTCGTTTTATTGCCGCCTGCCTAGCGCACGCTGGAGCAGAAGCTCACGTCATCCCGCAGCGGGTCATTGCTCACGCTGTGATAGAGCTTGAAGCAGGGGCCGTCCCCAAAGGCGAGCCCGGCCGCGACGATATCGCCGATGTGCTCCTGCCAGCGCTCCCCGTACTGGCTGCGATCCGTGATGAGATAGCGGGACTGGGCGTAGCGCCCGGCGGGGATGAGCTGGGTCTCCACCTCCCCCGCCCCCAGGGTACCCACCGGCACGCTGATACCGATATCGGTGCGGCACTGGGCCGGCGGCGTCACCTCGGGGTTGTCGTGGTAGATGAAGATCCACTCTCCCCCTTCCAGGCCACGGGGCGCGGCCCACTGGTGAAGGCGATGGCAGACGGCGTCATACCCTTCGCCATAGGGGCCGGTCACGCGGACATAGGCCAGGGTGCGGGCGTCCATCTCGACGGTGTTCATGGTGTTGCTCCTTGCTGATGAGTGGCCTTCAGCATAAGGGAGTGCCCCTTGCCATGCGTGTCCTTCCTTGCGATCCAGGTGTCCATTCTTGCCCTTGTCGCGGCGAAACGCCCCCGGGGTGCAACCATAGTGACGGCGAAACGCCTTGGCGAAAGCCTGGGAGCTGCCAAGCCCCGCCCCCAGAGCGATGGCGGTAACGCTGGCATCGGTGTAGCAGAGCTGCCAGGCCGCCCGCTGCATCCGCAGGCGGCGGCACATCTCGCCGGGGGCCTCCCCCACCACGGCGGTGAATACCCGGTGGAAGTGGTAGAGGGAGAGGCAGGCGCGACTCGCCAGCGCCTCGATGGAGAGATCCGGATCCTGCTCCAGTGCCCGCAGCACCGGCGTCAGGCGCTCGCGATAGTCGATCATCGGCGCACCCTGGCCATATAGAACACATCCACATAGCGCCCCTGCCGGAAGGCATAGTCGCGGGCCCGCCCCTCTTCCACAAAGCCGAACTTGCGATAAAGCGCCAACGCAGCTTCGTTATCGACGAAAACCGTCAGTTCAATCCGATGCAGGTTGAGCCAGTTATCGGCCAGATCCAGTGCCGCAGCCATCAGTGCGGAGCCAACCCCCTTGCCAGCCCAGTCATCACGCACCCCCATGCCAATACCTGCCACATGTTTGCGTCTGGGATTGGGCTCCACATGCAATGCTATCTGGCCCACCAGCCCCCCATCTACCTCCGCCACCAAGGCGACCACATCACTGTTCTCCAACCGCTTCTGCCACTGGCTAAGGGGAGGCGTGGGCAGGTGCAGAGTGCCCGCCTGAGCATTAGGCAGGGCGTAGAGATCCCGCAAGGCGGGGGCATCGGTGGGTTCGGCATGACGGATAGTAATCTGCATATGAGGCTCCTTCTCGAAACCCCCATCATGCAATATCCGGCGCCATTACACATCCCCCCGCACCCATTCGTCTTACCTATCAAAGGGCTAGGAAAGGCCCATTGGCCCGTCACTGTGCAGATCCGTAGGCTGACCCCCTATCAACAAGGAGAGACATCCATGACCGACAAGACCCTGCGCAGCGCCAACGGCGCCCCCGTCGTCGACAACAACAACAGCCTCACCGCCGGCCCCCGCGGCCCCGTCCTGATGCAAGACATCTGGTTGATGGAGAAACTCGCCCACTTCGACCGCGAGCGCATTCCCGAGCGGGTGGTGCACGCCAAGGGCTCGGGCGCCTACGGCACCTTCACCGTGACCCACGACATCAGCGCCTTCAGCAAGGCCGACCTGTTCAACGCCGTCGGCAAGCAGACCCCGGTGTTCCTGCGCTTCTCCACCGTGGCCGGCGAGAAGGGCGCCGCCGACGCCGAGCGGGACGTGCGCGGCTTCGCCCTCAAGTTCTACACCGAGCAGGGCAACTGGGATCTGGTGGGCAACAACACCCCGGTGTTCTTCATTCGCGATCCCCTGAAATTCCCCGACTTCATCCACACCCAGAAGCGGGATCCCCGCACCAACCTGCGCAGCGCCACCGCGGCCTGGGACTTCTGGTCACGCCACCCGGAATCCCTGCATCAGGTCACCATCCTCTTCAGCGATCGCGGCATTCCCAGGAGCCTGCGGGAGATGAACGGCTACGGCAGCCACACCTTCAGCTTCATCAACGACGCGAACGAGCGCTTCTGGGTCAAGTTCCACTTCAAGACCGAGCAGGGCCACCGCTTCTACACCGATGAAGAGGCGGCCACCGCCGTCGGTCAGGACAGAGAGACCAGCCAGGCAGATCTGTTCAACGCCATCGAGCGGGGGGACTTCCCGCGCTGGAAGGTCTATGTGCAGGTGATGCCAGAGGCCGAGGCCCAGACCTACTCGATCCACCCGTTCGACCTCACCAAGGTGTGGCCCCACAAGGACTACCCGCTCATCCCGGTGGGCCTGCTGGAACTCAACCAGAACCCGGACAACTACTTCGCCCACGTGGAGCAGGCCGCCTTCACCCCGGCCAACGTGGTGCCCGGCATCGGCTTCTCGCCGGATCGCATGTTGCAGGGGCGGCTCTTCTCCTACGGTGACACCCAGCGCTATCGCCTCGGCGTCAACCACGGCCTGCTGCCGGTCAACGCCCCGCGCTGCCCGTTCCACCACGGCGCCCACCGCGACGGCGCCATGCGGGCGGACAGCAACGGTGGCGCCAGCCCCAACTACCAACCGAACCGCTTCGGCACCCAGCAGCCGAGCGAGCAGCACGAATCGGCCCTGAGCCTGGAAGGGGCTGCCCTGCACTACGATTTTCGTGACCATGACAGCGACTACTACAGCCAGCCGGGGGATCTCTTCCGCCTGATGGACGAGGGGCAGCGTGCCCGCCTCGCCGCCAACCTGGCCCGCTCCCTCATCAATGTGGAGGATGACGCCATCGTCGCGGCCCAGCTCAGGCACTTCGAGCAGGCCGACCCCGAGTACGCCAAGCGGGTCGAGCTGGCCCTCGCCGCCCTGCAACGCTGAGTCGCAGGCAGCCAACCTCTGCAAAAGCAAAACGGGGGCCTGATGGCCCCCGTTCTCGCATGACGGTCTTTGCTGAATGAAGGGGTTGTACCGCCAGCTCATGGCGGCAACGACGTTGTGCACTGGCAGAGCGGCACCATTATCCACCTGTGGTAATAAACCTGTCTGTGGTAATGCACTTTTAGTCACCAATAAAAACGGAGCCCGAGGCTCCGCTTTTCAATGCCGTATCCATCCCGGCCGCTGCGCCCTCACGCGCTTCCCGTACCCTTGCCAACAAGGGTTTGTACCGCCAGCTCACGACGGCAACGACGTTGTGCACAGGCAGAACGGCACCATTATCCACCTGTGGTAATAAATCTGCCTGCGGTAATGCACTTATATTCACCAATAAAAACGGAGCCCGAGGCTCCGTTCTTCCATGCCGTATCCATCCCGGACGCAGCGCCCTCGCGCTCTTCCCGCTCCTTTGCCAACAAGGGTTTGTACCGCCAGCTCACGACGGCAACGACGTTGTGCACTGGCAGAGCGGCACCATTGTCCACCTCTGGTAATAAACCTGCCTGCGGTAATGCACGTTTAGTCACCAATAAAAACGGAGCCCGAGGCTCCGTTTTTCAATGCAGTATCAATCCCGGACGGAACGCGCTTCGCGCTCTTCCCGCTCCCTTGCCAACAAGCGTTTGTACCACCAGCTACTGCGACGACGTTGTGCATTGGAAGAGCGACGAGCCATTGCTTAGATCCCAGTCAAGAGAAGAAAGAGCCGCATTATGCGATAGAGATCACGCCCGTGTCTGTAGCTGGATCAAGAAAAGGCTCACTGGCCCACCCGGATCGTCCGCTGGTTGCCCTCCGGTTCACCACTCTGTGACGGCGTCGTCACCTCTCGCCAGATCAGGGGACCATTGGTCTCCATCGCCTGTTGCGGCGCGCACTCCAGCCAGAGCTCCCCCTGCTGGATACGGGCCCCCTGGGAGTATTTCTGATCCTGATACCAGCACACCCGCTCGGGCAGCGAACCAAGGGGCAGCACCAGCTCGGTGCCCACCGAGTGGCTGAGGGTGTTGGACGCCGGGGCGGCCAACGCGGGGAAGAGCCAGCCAAGGGCCAGCAGACAACCTGCACAACGGATCATGGGAATTCCTGTCACGGGGGAGTGAAAGTGTAAAGCGACCAGCAGAGCCCTCGACTTGACCAATAAATATCGGCTCATCTGGCATTCCGGAAGCAATATGATAGCCTGCCTGCGCCCGCAAAGGCCTGTCAGGGCTCTGCCGTGGGCCCCCACCGGCATCGCCGGGATGTGGTAATGAATAACCCTTAATAATCAGATAATTAACTGGATATGTTGTCAATGCGTATCATGCCGTTGCTCAAGGCTGCCTGCCTGAGCCTGATGTTGTCCGCCTGTGTCGCCCCCCTGCTGATGATGAGCCCCACCAGCCAGCTGATGTGGGCCCTGCTCAAGCCGCTGGTCGGTTTCGATCCGAACGAGGCCAACCTGTTCGAGCAGCCGCTGATCAAGGACAGAATGACCGCCATGCTGGGGCCCAACTACGAGAGCACCATGCAGCTGCTCAAGACCGCCGACGAGCTGCAACAGGAGGGGCCGCTCTTTTACGTGGTCTCCCGCTACGCCCCGGTGCCGGACGTGGCCAAGCAGGCCGGCATGGTCTGGAACGCCGACACCAACCAGCTCGCCGTCATGGTGCAAAAAGGTGACGGGGCGACCCAGGTCTTCGGGGAAAACCTGACGGCCGCCACCCCGACCTGGCCCAGCGCCATGCAGGGCTGGCAGTCCCAGGCCACCCCGGCCGCCACGGCCCTGACCGGTGCCGGTCAGGGGCTCACGGGCGCTGGCAGTTCTCTGCTGGGTACCATGATGGGGGGACTGCAACAGAGCGCCAGCAAGGCCCTGTCCGACTCCACCAGACAGGTGATCGGCAGTGCCGCAACCACGGCGCAGCAACAAGCCACCAAGGCGGTGAGCGACAGCGCCAAGCAGGCTGCCAGCAGCGCCACCACCATCAGCGCCGCCACCACGGCGCAGCAGCAAGCCGCCAAGGCGGTGAACGACAGCGCCAAGCAGGCCGTCAGCAGTGCAGCGACCATCAGTGCCGCAACCACAGCGCAGCAGCAAGCCGCCAAGGCGGTGAGTGACACCGCCAAGCAGGCCACCATCAGTGCCGCCACCACGGCGCAGCAGCACGCGACCAAGGCGGTGAGCGACAACGCCAAGCAGGCCGTCAGCAGCGCAGCGACCATCAGTGCCGCGACCACGGCGCAGCAGCAAGCCGAAAAGGCGGTGAGCGACACCACCAAGCAGGCCGTCAGCAGCGCAGCGACCATCAGTGCCGCGACCACAGTGCAGCAACAAGCCGCCAAGGCGGTGAGTGACACCGCCAAACAGGCCGCCAGCAGTGCCGCAACCATCAGTACCGCGACCAGTGCGCAGCAGCAAGCCGCCAAGGCAGTGAGCGACAGCGCCAAGCAGGCCGCCAGCAGCGCAGCGACCATCAGTGCTGCAACCACAGCGCAACAACAAGCCGCCAAGGCGGTGAGCGACAGCGCCAAGCAAGCTGCCATCAGTGCCGCGACCAGTGCACAGCAGCAAGCGGCCAAGGCGGTGCAGCAACAGGGCGAGAAGCTGGAAGCGACTTCCGGCACCCTGAGCGATCAGGCCAGGGCGGATGCCGAAGCGGAGCTGGAAAAACTGCTTAACTGACTTTTTAAGCGTCATGCCACCATAAAAACAGGCCATCACATGATGGCCTGTTGTTTATCTGACCCGTAGCAGGGGAAGATCAGAAATGGCGGTCCTGCTCGGTGGGCTTGGCACCCTTCTCTTCGCTGTGCTCGATGGCGGTGCGGATAAGGTCGACGCCGGCCCGGATGATCAGCACCCCCATGTTGACCAGCTTGACGCAGACCCACATGAAGGTGATGAGCAGGATCAGCTTGAGCACCGTCTGGAATGCCTCCAGGAAGTTCTGCTCCAGCTGGGCGGTGAGCCCGTTGGCGCTGCTCATCAGCCAGGTGTACACCTCGCGCACGAAGGGGATCCGGCTCGGCATCTCCAGCACGTCCAGCGCCGCAGGCAGGGCCTGGAAGATGACGATGCTGCCAAACAGTATCAGGATGACGCCGATGGCAATCCCCAGAAAGAAACCGAACTGTCGCATGAAGAGCCCCACAATGTAGTGAATGAGAAGAACAATAGCCGCCAATACTAGGGACTGCCCGCGCAGACGGCAATCCTTGCGTCCCCCACAGGGTCGGTGCCCCCTGCAAGCCATTGCCCGGCCGTCTGATTTCTGTGACCCTTATCCCCACTCCTTGCCCCTGGGTGTCATCATGTTTCGAGTCGTCTTCTGCCTGCTGCTGTTGCTGGGCGGTGCCCTGCCCGCCTCCCGCGCCGAATCCCCTCCCTCTGCGGCCGCCTGCGTGATCCGCCACCAGCAAGGGATCCTGCTGGTGCAGGACAGGCTCTCCTCGCGCTACAGCCTGAGCGGCGGTTACATCGACAGGGGGGAGACCCCGGAGCAGGCGGCCCTGCGCGAGCTGTTCGAGGAGACCGGCCTGCAGGGTCGCGTCACCGGCGAGCTGGGGCGCTGGCAACGGGCCAGGGTGTTCGCCTGCCAGACCCTGGAGCACCTGCGGGTCCAGCGAGGGACGGGGTTTGTCTCCCTGCTCCAGGCCCCGGATCTCGGTGGCGAGATCCTGAACGCCAGGCTGATCGCGGCCGCCGACCTGCCCCCTGCCCAGCGTCGCTTCCCGGCGCAGCTCGACTGGATAGCCCCGAGGCTGGCCGAGGTGCCCGAAAGCCAGGTGCTGTGGGTGACGGATTTCAGCGACGCGGCCAGTGCGCTGCACCGCGCCGAGTTGCCGCTGATCCAGCGCCTGCAACGGTGGCTAGGGCCGGATGTGCTCTGGCCAAGGGCGGGCAATCTGCTGGGCTCGGCCCCCTTCCAGCTGGCGCTGCTGCCCTTGCTGCTGCCCCTGCTCGGCTGGTCCAGGCTGCGCCACCTGCTGTTTGCCATGGTGCTGCTCACCCTGGTGGTGAACCTGCTCAAGGCGGGCATCGGCTGGCCCAGGCCCTTCCACCTGCAACCCGAGCTGGCCCGCCAGAGTGCCCAGGGCTTCGGCATGCCGAGCGGTCACACCGCCTCGACCCTGCTCTACTGGGGCCTGCTGCTTGGCTGGCTGCCGGCGCTGCGGGCCTGGCAGGGGGCCCTGCTGGCCCTGTTGCTGGCCGGCGTGGCCGGGCTGGCCCGGGTCTGGCTGGGGGTCCACTTCCTCTCGGATGTGGTGGCCGGCCTTGCCCTGGGGGCCCTGCTGCTGGCACTGCGCGCCCCGCTGGCGAAGCTGGCGGCACGCCCGCTCCCCTGGGCCGGGCTGCTCATCGCCAGCGCCCTCTCGGCCTGGCTCACCCAGTCCACCGCCCTGGCCGGGCTTGCCATGTTCACCCTGGGGCTGGTATCGGGTAATCTGCTATCACTCGAACGGAGCCCCACCCCCGCCCTGCCCGCCGCGCTGCTGACCCTGGCAGGGGGGCTGGTCGTGGCAGGGCTCCTGTTCCTGGTGCCCGCGCTCACCAGCAGCTCTCTGCTGATCCTCGCGGGACAAGGGTGGCTCTTTGGCTGCCTGGGGTTCTGGCTCAGCGCCGGGCTCTGGTGGTCGTTGTCCGCTATCCGTCACGGTGCCCGAACCGGGCGCTCAACCCCTCGTTAAGGGAATGCCATGAATATGAAAAAAGTGGATTTGGCCAAGATCACCCTGGGCTTGCTGTTCCTCAGCCTGCTCATCATCTCGTGCTTCATGGTCTTGCGCCCCTTCCTGCCCGCCCTGGTGTGGTCGACCATGATCACCATCGCCACCTGGCCCCTGATGCAGATGGCCCAGCGCCTGCTGTGGGGCAAGCGCACCCTGGCGGCCTTGCTGATGACCAGCATCTTGCTGCTCATCTTCGTCATTCCCCTCTTCATGACGCTGGCCAACGTGGCGGAGAAGGCCCCCATGCTCATCGAGCTGGGCACCGAGCTCAGCCAATCCCCGCCCCCCGAGCTGCTCTGGTTGCAGCAAGTGCCCCTGGTGGGCGACAAGCTCTATGAGTTCTGGCAGCAGATCCTCGCGAGCGGCGGCCAGGTGTTGTTCACCAAGCTGGCCCCCTACTTCGGCCAGACCGCCCGCTGGCTGGCGGCCCAGGCGGGCAACCTCGGCCTGCTGTTCGTCCACTTCCTGCTGACCGTGGCCATCTGCGGCCTGCTCTACCACTCGGGAGAGAAGGCGGCAGAAGGCATTCGCCGCTTCGCCCACCGTCTGGCGGGCCAGCGCGGTGACAATGCGGTGGTGCTCGCCTCCCAGGCCATCCGTGCCGTCGCCATGGGGGTGGTGGTGACCGCCCTGGTGCAGTCCTCGGTGGCGGGCCTGGGCCTGCTCATCGCCGGCATTCCCTATGTCATGGTGCTGGTGGTGCTGATGTTCCTGCTGATCGTCGCCCAGATAGGCCCCTTCCCGGTGCTGCTGGCCAGCGTCGGCTACCTCTACTGGAGCGGGGACACCACCTGGGGCACCTTCCTGCTGGTCTGGTCCCTGCTGGCGGGCACCATGGACAACTTCCTGCGCCCCTTCCTCATCAAGCGCGGGGCCGACCTGCCGCTGATCCTCATTCTGGTGGGGGTCATCGGCGGCCTGCTGGCGCTGGGGATCATCGGTCTCTTCATCGGCCCCGTGGTGTTGGCGGTGGGCTACACCCTGCTGGATGCCTGGATCAAGGAAGATGACCAACCGGCAACCGCTCTGGTGGAGCCGCCCAAGGCGCCGTGACGATTCATTCATCCCCGATGCAAAGAGCCGCCCCAGGGCGGCTCTTTTGTTTATTACCGTCCCATGTTGGTTCGATTAGCGAAGCGTAATCGGACGATCGAGATGCCGCTGTCCGGTGTGTCCATGAATCAGCGGCATCTGTCTGCAGGGAAATATTGTATGGAGATGGTATTCACCTGACAGTTGCCCACAAAAGGGAGTGGTCATACGGCTTCAAACCGGATAACAA